>DASTVC010000394.1:0-5472 GCA_035759295.1 Longimicrobium sp.
CCGAAGAATCTCTACGATGGGCGCACGGTCCTGTCGGCTACGTCGGCCTCGGCGCGAGAGGCGCCCGTTCCCGATAAAGATTCTTCGGTCGGCGCACAGGCCCTGGAGCGTGAAGATGGTTTTGCGCGGCGCCTTCCTCAGCTCAGAATGACAGCGATCTTCTGGACGAAGTGTTTTTGCGGATTCAAGAGGTGTGGGGAGGGTGTCGGGCGGCCCGGCGCGCCTGGATGTCCATGCGTGGCAGAGAGGAGGTCCTTCGGTCGCGCGCAGGCCGATGTGCAGCAGGAATGATGTGGAGCGGCGCTCCCTCAGGAAGTCAACGTTGTGGCGGTGGATAGACGAAAAAAGCCCCGGACTTCGCGTGAAGTCCGGGGCTCCTTGCAACGGCGAACGCGCGTCAGTGGGGCGAGCAGCCGCAGTCGGGGCCGCAGTTCTTGCCACCCTTGGCGTTGGTGGCGCGGGCGGCGAGTAGCGTGCGGCGGAAGCGGTTGCCCATGAAGAGCGCCGCCGCGAGCACGATCATCAGTACGATCAGCGTCTGGATATCCATCGATCCCACCTCACGCGTTCACCCGTTCACCCCATCACCCGTTCACCCTCAGCCCCACCCCAGCGCCCTGCCGCCCTGATACACCAGCAGCGCCGAAAGGTACGCCAGCGCCAGCATCCACCCGAACTGGAACGCCGCCCAGCGCACCCCCATCCATCCGCCCCCCGTCTCGCGGATGACCACGGCGATGGTGCTCATGCACATCATGGCGTACACGTAGAACACCATCAACCCCACCGCCACCAGCGGCGTGTACACGATGGCGCCGTTCGACGCGTGCCGCTCGTTGCGCAGCTTTTCGCGCAGCGTGGACGACCCCTCGTTCGCGTCGCTCCCCACGCCGTAGATGGTGCCCATCGTTGAAACGAACACCTCGCGCGCGGCGAACGAGCTCAGGATGCCCACGCCGATCTTCCAGTCGTAGCCCAGCGGGCGCACCAGCGGCTCCACGCCGTGCCCCATCCGGCCCAGCGCGCTCCCGGCCAGCTGCGCCTCCTGCGCCTGCTGGTCCGTCATCCCCGCCTGCGGCTGCGACTTGGGATACGTCGCCAGCGCCCAGAGCAGGATCGAGAGCGAGAGGATGACCGTTCCCGCCTTCTTGAGGAACATGCTGGCCCGGTGCCCCACCGAGAGCGCCAGGCTGCGCGGGCGCGGCAGGCGGTACGGCGGCAGCTCCATGATCATGGGTCGCGCCTGTCCCTTCAGGAGCGTCCGCTTGAAGACCGACGCGACCAGCAGCGCCGTCACCGTCCCCAGCAGGTACATCGCCAGCAGCGTCATCCCCTGCAGGTTCCACACGCCGCCGATGGCGATGGGGGGGATGAAGGTGCCGATGAGCAGCGTGTAGATGGGGATGCGCGCCGAGCAGCTCATCAGCGGCAGCACCATGATGGTGGCCACCCGGTCCTTGCGGCTCTCGATGGTCCGCGTCGCCATGATGCCCGGGACGGCGCACGCGTAGCCGGAAAGGAGCGGGATGAACGAGCGGCCGTGCAGCCCCACGCTTCTCATGAAGCGGTCCATGATGAACGCGGCCCGCGCCATGTACCCCGTGTCCTCCAGGATCCCGATGAAGAGGAAGAGGATGGCGATCTGGGGGAGGAAGACGAGCACGCTCCCCACGCCTCCGATTACCCCGTCCACGATCAGGCTCTGCAGGTCGCCCGCGGGGAGGGCGGATGCGACGGCGCCACCCAGCGCGCCGAAGATCCCCTCCACGAAGCCGATCATCGGCTCCGCCCAGGTGAAGATGGACTGGAAGACGATGGCCATCAGCGCCACGAAGATCAGCGGCCCGGCCACGCGGTGCAGCACGACGGCGTCCACGCGGTCCGTGACCGTCTTCGCGCCGCCCGTCGCCGCGCGATGGACGGTGCGGTCCACCACCTCCGCGATCCACCCGTAGCGCGACTCAGCCTCCAGGCTGATGGGCGACAGCCCCGCGGCCTCCACCTGCGCGCGCGCCGCGGTGATGGCGGGCGCCAGCTCCGGGACCTCCTGCAGGTGCCGGCCGACTTCCCGCACGGCGAGCAGGCGCAGTGCCTCCATCCCCGAGGCGGAGGGGTTGAAGCCCGCGTCCGTCAGCCGCTGCTCCACGGGAAGGAGCGCGGCCGCGGCCTCCGCCGGCAACGCAAACTGGCGCTCGGGGCGGGGGAGGCCGGGCGCCTTGCGGATGGCGGACTTGAGCACGTCCAGCCCCTCGCCGCGCATGGCGACGGTGGGGACCACGGGCGCGCCCAGCTCCAGCGTGAGCTCGATGGCGTCGATGCGAATGCCGGCCGCCTCGGCCGCGTCCACCTGGTTGAGCGCGATCACGGTGGGGAGCCCCAGCTCCAGCACCTGCGAGGCCAGGAATAGGTTGCGCTCCAGGTTGGCCGCGTCGACCACGACGACGACCACGTCGGGGCGGTCGATGCCGGGCGCGTGGCCGGTGAGTACGGCGAGCGCGATCTCCTCGTCGGGGCTGGACGCGGAGAGGGAGTAGGTGCCGGGAAGGTCGATGACGGTGACCGCGGCGTCGCCGTCGCGGTAGCGGCCCTCGACGCGCTCCACGGTAACGCCGGAATAGTTGCCGACGCGCTGACGCATGCCCGTCAGCGCGTTGAACAGCGTGCTCTTGCCCGTGTTGGGGTTGCCGATCAGCGCCACATGCAGCACACCCCCGCCGCGCGCTGGTTCCGCGGGCGAGGGTGCGGCGGGCGCGGAGATCGTTCCGGCCGCGGCCTCTTCCATCAAACTCCTCTTACTCCACCTCGATGTGCTCCGCCTCCGCGCGGCGCAGCGTGAGCATGAACCCGCGCACCTTCACCTCCAGCGGGTCGCCCAGGGGCGCTCTGCGTACGACTTCCACCGTCGTGCCGCGCATCAGCCCCATCTCCATCAGCCGGCGGGCCGCCTCGGCGTCACCCGCCACACTCGCCACCTTGCCGCGGTCGCCCGGGGCCAGCTCCGACAGCCTTCTCACCCGGCCAGCGGCAGCACCTTGATGGTGCGCGCCAGGGCCGCGCCCAGCGCCAGCCGCGCGCCCTTTACCTCCAGCAGCATGCCGTTGCGCGAGTCGATCACCTGCACGTGGGTGCCCTCGAACAGCCCCATGCCGCGCAGCTTGTGCGCCTCGTCCAGCGGGCACTCCATGCGCAGCACGGCGGCGCGGCACCCGGTGGCGCACGCGGCCAGCGGGCACTCTGCGCAGCGCGCGGGTGCGGTGGGGGCCTTCTTCGCGAACAGGCGCTTCAGCATCTGGGGGTGTGACGGAGCGGCTGCGGGTGAGAATCAGTTTCAACGACGCTGTGAAGATAGATACGGACAGGCCCGGACGCAAGTCGGGAGAAGTGCGAGAGTGCGAGAGTGCGAGAGTGCGAGAGGGGAGGATCGACGGCCGTGGGTGTGGAGCGTCGTCGGCCCGGTGTGGCGGCGCCCGCGGGGCAACCCGGGTTGAAGCCCGGGGCTATGACGGCCATAAGCCCGGCCCTGGGCTCGCGGAGCTCGCCCGGCGGGGCTTCACCCGCTCCCGTGGGCCGCGGCCTACGCGCGTGGCCGGGTGTAGGCGCATCAACAGACATCGGCAAAATCGCTACCCGTGGATCTCGCCGACCAAGCGTCCGGATTGCGCCGGGCGCGGCGGGTGCGAGCAGGTGAAGCCCCGTTTTGCGAGGAACGAGCAAAGACGGGGCTTATGGCATTCCTAGCCGCGGGCTTTAGCCCGTGGCGGCCGACGAGCGATGATTCCTCCGCCTTGACCCGTTTCGCCGCATCGGTGTACGATGCGCACACCCGAAACGCCGGCGCGAAAGAACCACTTTCGCACTCTCGCACCTTCGCACTTTCGCACTTGCAGTCCACCACGGCCGCCGACGCGCTCCGCCTTACCGGCACGCTCGTCTCCCAGTACTTCCGCTTCGGCTGCGACCGGCAGCTGCGCTGGCAGATGGTGCCGCGCGCGCTGCGCGGCGCCGACGTGCCGGCGCCCAACCGCGACCCGCTGGCCGGGCCGCTCGTCGGCGTGCGCCCGGGGATGGGGCTGCTCACCCAGGCCGGCCGCCGCTTCGAGCGGCAGGCGCTGCGGTCGCTGGTGCGCTACTACGGCGAGTCGCGCGTCATCTCCGCCGGGCACGACGAGCACGGGGATGCGGTGCGGCTGCCGTACGACACAGTCGTCCGCGCGCTGCGCGATCCGGGCGAGGCGGTGTGGCTCATCCAGCCGGAGCTGCGGCTGCCGGACGCGGCTGCGTTCGCGGCGCGCTTCGGGGTGGAGGGCGAGGTGCAGGTGGCGCCCGCGCAGCCGGACCTCATCCGCATCGGCCGCGACCGGCGGGGGCGGCTGATGTTCGGCGTGGCGGACGTAAAGTGGAGCCGCGAGGCCACGGTGCAGCACTACGCGCAGGTGGCGTTCTATACGGTGCTGCTGGAGGAGATCTGCCGCGCGGAGGGGATCGAGGGCACGGGGGAGACGCGCTGGGGATGGCTGTGGACGCGCGGCTCGCGGGGGCCGAAGCGCTTTCCGCTGGCCGCGTATCGCCATCACGTGATGGAGTTCCTGCGCGCCGACCTGCAGCGCATCGCCGCCGCGGCGCCCGCGGAGGCTGCCTGGCACCTGCGGCCGCGCTGCACCAGCTGCGCCTTCTTCCACCACTGCCGTGCGGAGGCGGACCGCACCGACGACCTGTCGCGCGTCGTGGGCCTCACGCCGCTGGCCAAGCGCGAGCTGAACGCGCGCGGCATCCACTCCGTCCGCGAGCTGCGCAAGGCGGAGTTCCGGCGCGGCGTGTACGAGGGGTGCCATGCGCTGGAATCCGCCGAGGGGACGCTCAAGAAGCGCGTGCAGGCGCTGGACTACGGCAAGATCAAGGAGGGGGAGAAGCAGAGCTTCCGGATGGGCGTCGGCGAGTCCATCCGCGTCCTTCTCTCGGCGGAAGGCGATCCGGTGAGCGGGACCGTGTTCGCGCTGGGGCTCAAGGTGGAACGCGGCAGCGGGCGCGGCGTCAGCGAGGTCTTCCTTGCGAAGGACGGGTCGGAGGATGCGGAGCGGGAGATGCTGGTCCGCTTCCTCCTCCGCGCCTCGGACGTGGTCTACGCGGCGGAAGAGGCGTCGCGGGCGGCGGGGGAGGGCGGGCGGCGCGGGGAGAAGGCGGCGCACGTCTTTGTCTGGGACCGCGGCGAGGCGGAGCTGCTGCGCGAGTGCCTGCAGCGGCACCTGGGCGACCCGGGCACCCAGCCTGGGATCGCGGGCGTGTCGCGCCTGCTCTTTCCCGCCGGCGACGCGGGCGGCTCGCCGCCGGGCACCGTCGTGCTCGACGTGGTCAGTGAGCTCTTCGCGCTGCCGATTCCGTACGCGTGGGACCTGGCGTCCGTATCCACCGAACTGCAGCCCTCCGAGGGCGCCGCCGTGCACCGGCCGCGCGCGGACTACGGCTGGCCGCTCA
>DASTVC010000395.1:0-11837 GCA_035759295.1 Longimicrobium sp.
TCGTTCCTCGCAACGGCGGTCGACCCCTCCCCCAAAATGCGGGGGAGGGGTGGTTGCGGACGGATCGCCACGTTTCGATCGGCGCCGGTATCGTAGTGGGTATTGTGCCGCGAGTGGTTGCTTCGCACGGCAGCCGCTGCGCGCACCGGTGACGGATGTTCGCGTCACCCCTCTCCCGCGCAGTTTGCGGGAGAGGGGCCGGGGGTGAGGCCCCCCGCGGAAACGCGCCCGGCCGTCAGTCCCCCGCGGCCAAGCCGGCGGGAAGCTGCACCTCGGGCTCCGCGCGGACGCCAGTGGGGCGCCCGAAGAAGGCGCGGATGCGCTCGCCCGCCTCGTCCAGCAGGTCGTACGCGACGGGGATCACCACCAGCGTAAGCGCCGTCGCCGAGAGCAGGCCGCCAAAGACGGCGATGGCCAGCGGCGCCTGCAGCTCCGCGCCGGGGCCGATCCCCATCGCCATCGGCAGCAGGCCCAGCATGGCGGTAATGGTGTTCATCACGATCGGCCGCATCCGCGCGTGGCCAGCCGCATAGATGGCCTCGCGGCGCTCCATCCCCCCTTTTCGCGCCTGGTTGATGAAATCCACCTTCACCACCGCGTCGTTGTCCACAATGCCCACTAATATCACCATCCCGATCAGCGACATGGTGTTGATCCCCGCGCCGGTGATCCACAGCGCCAGCGTGGCGCCCACCGCGGCCAGGGGAACGGCAAGGAGGACGATGAAGGGCAGCAGCAGCGACTCGAACTCCGCCGCCAGGAGCATGTAGACCAGCAGCACGGCGAGCAGGAAGGCGAAGGACAGGTCGCGGAAGCCCTTGCGCATCTCCTCGTTTTCGCCGCCGATGTCCACCCGCAGCCCGTACGGCGGCGGGGTCGCGCTCAGTGCACGCTGCACCGTCGCCACCGCCGCGTCAACGCCGCCGGACGCCACGTCCGCGTGCAGCGTCACCACGCGCGACTGGTCGATGCGGCGGATCTCCGCGGGTCCCGCCGCGTCCGACACGCGCACCAGCTCGCGCAGCGGCACGCCGTCGATGGTCAGCTGCTCCAGCGTGTGCGCGCTGCGGCGGGCGTCCTCAGGGAGGCGGACGATGATGGGCACCTTGCGGTCGAACTCCACCAGCTCCGTCGCCGCGTCGCCCTGCATGTAGTCCTGCACCGTCGCCGCGATGCGCGCCGGGTCCACACCGAAGGCCGCCGCCCGCTCGCGGTCGATCTCCACGCGCATCTCCGGCTGCCCCATCTCCGTCCCCACCCGCACGTTGCGCAGCGCGGGCTCCGCCGCCAGCCGGCGCTGCGCCGCCGTGGCGTACGCCATCGCCTCGTCCAGGTTCTCTCCCCGCACCCGCACCGCCAGGTCCGCCTCGCCGCCGCCCAGCAGCTTCCCCAGCGCCGTTGCCTGCCCCGCCTCCACCGTCACCGCGCCGGCGGGAAAGGTCCGGATCCCCGCCGCCAGCCGCTCCAGCGCCGGCGCCGTCCGCTCCCCCTCCTTCAGCCGCACGTCCACCACCGCCGTGTTCAGCCCGCTCTCCCGGTCGTCCATCCCCGCCACCGCCACCTGCCGCCCGACCCGCGTAAAGGTCGCCGCCACCGCGGGGTCCGCGGCCAGAATCTTCTCCAGCCGCGCCGTTTCCTCCGCCGTGCGCTCCAGCGGCGTGCCCTGCGGCAGCTCCACCCGCAAGCGGAACTGCCCTTGGTCCACCTCCGGCAGCACGCCGCGGGGGAGCGAGACCCCGACCAGGATCCCCACCGCCAGCAGCGCGAAGGCGACCAGCATCGTCCGTCCCCGGTGGGCCATCCCCGCGTGCAGGGTCCGCTCGTACAGCGCCGCGAACCGCCCGAAGCCGCGGTCGAAGCCGTCCAGCAGGGGCGCGAAGAAGCGCGCCATCCGCCCCTCCCCCGCCTTCTTCGTCTCCCCCTCCCACCGCGCCGCCATGGCGGGAAGCAGGGTGATGGCGACCAGGATGGAGGCGAGGAGCGAGAACGCGACGGTGAGCGCCAGGGCGCCCAGCAGCTCGCCCGCGACCCCCTCCACGTAGACGATGGGGCCGAAGACGGCGATGGTGGTGAGGGTGGATGCGGTGATGGCGCGCTGCACCTCTTCCGCGCCCACGGCGGCGGCCAGGCGGGCGCGCAGGCCCAGCTCGCGGTGGCGGAATACGTTCTCCAGCACCACGATGGAGTTGTCCATCAGCAGGCCCACGCCCAGCGCCATTCCGCCCAGCGACAGGATGTTGAGCGACACCCCCGCCGCCTGCATCATGGCGAAGGTGGCGATGAGCGAGATGGGGATGGCCAGGGCGATGGCGACCGGGTAGCGCGCCTCGCGCAGGAAGAGGAAGAGGACCAGGAAGGCCAGGATGCCGCCCAGGATCACCTCCTGGACCACGTTGGCCAGCGCGTCGGAGATGAAGCCGGCCTGGCTCATCGCCACTTCGACCTTCACGTCCGGGTACTCTCGGCGCAGCTGCTTCAGCGTGCGGTCGACTTCCCGGGCCACGCGGACGGTGTTGGCGTCCGCGTTCTTGAACACCATCAGCCCCACGGCCTCCTGGCCGTTGTAGCGGGCGATGGATTCGCGCTCCTGGAATCCGTCTTCCACCCGCGCCACGTCGCGCATCAGCACCTGCGCGCCGGTGGAGTCCATGGCCGCGTTCGCCTTGCGCAGGGGGATGGCGGCGATCTCGTCCGTCCCCTGCAGCTCGCCCAGCGTGCGCAGCGCGTAGCGGTAGCGGCCGCGGCGGATGGTGCCGCCCGGCGCGGCCGCGTTGGCGTCCTTGAGCGCCTGCGACACGTCCTGCACCGTGAGCCCGAAGCTCTCCAGCGCGCGCGGGTCCACCTCCACGTGGATCTCGCGCTCCACGCCCCCCGTCACCTGCGCCAGCGCCACGCCGTCGATCTGCTCCAGCCGCCGCTTGAAGACCAGCTCCGAAAGCTCCTTCAGCCCCGGCAGGTCGCGCCCGCCGGCCACGCTCAGCGCCAGGATGGGCTCGCTGCGCGGGTCGGTGCGCAGCACGACGGGGCGGCTGGCCAGCTCGGGAAGGTTGTCGCGGATGTTGTCGAGCTTTTCGCGGACGTTGAGCGCCGCGAACTCCATGTCCGTGCCCCACGCGAAGCGGGCCGTGACCAGCGACGCGCCCTCGCGGGTCACGCTCTCTACCCCCTGCACGCCGGGGACGGTGCTGACGGCCTGCTCCACCGGCTCGGTGATGAAGCGCTCCACCTCCGCCGGCGCGGCGCCGGCGTCGGTGGTGTAGACGACCAGGCGGGGGTAGGCGACGTCCGGCAGCAGGTCGATGGGGAGCCGCGCGAACGACAGCAGCCCAAGAAAGACGACGCCCAGAAAGAACATGGTCACGGCCACCGGCCGCGAGATGGCGACGCGCGGGAGCGACATGGCGGGCTACCGGACCGAAAGGCGGGGAGCGGGGGTCAGGGGCGCACGGGATGGCCCGCGCGCTCGTCCAGCGTGGCCAGCGCGGTGGCGAACTCGAAGCGGGTGCGCAGCACGTCGCGCTCGGCGCGGGCGGCGCGCTCCGCCGCGTCCGTAAGGTCGTTGAGCGTAAGCGAGCCCACCCGGTACTGGTCCTGCGCCAGCTGCAGCCGCTGGCGGTTCAGCCCCAGGGTGCGCTCGGCGTTCTGCGCCGCGCGGTAGGCGTTGTCCAGGTCGATCAGCGCGCCCCGCATCTCGCGCTCCAGCGCCAGCCGTTCGCCGCGCGCGTCCTCGGCCGCGGCGTCGCGGGCGGCGCGCGCCGACTGGATCTGGTACGAGGTGCGGTGCCCGGTGAACAGCGGCACCTGCAGGGTGAAATCCACGCCCACCCGCTGGTCCAGCGGGTTAAGCCCGGTGAGCCCCTTGTAGCCTTCGTAGCCCTGGTCGCGGGCGACAGTGGCGCCCATGGACAGCCGCGGCATCCGCGCCGACCGCGCCGCGCCCATGCGGGCGTCGGCCTGCCGCACCGCCAGGTCCACCCGCTGGATTCGCGGATGCGCCACCAGCGCGGCCTCTACCAGCGCCTCGGTGTCGAGCGCGGAGGGGTCGAACAGGGCGGGCGGCTCGTCGGTCAGCCGCAGCCAGCCGGGCTCGATGACGCCCATGGCCTGCCGCAGGTCCAGCTGGCGGGTGCGGGCCTCGCCGCGGGCGCGCTCCAGCGCCTGCTCCTGCTCGGCGACCGCCACCTCGGCGCCCAGCACGTCCAGCGGCCCGCGCACGCCCACGCGCACCAGCGCCCGGGTCACCTCCAGGCGGTCGCGCGCGGCGGCCATCAACTCTTCTTCAAGGCGGATGGTGCGGTCGGCGCGCACGGCCTCCCAGTAGCGCCGGGCCACGTCGGCGCGCATGCGCACCTCTTCGCCTTCCACGCGCGCGGCCACCACCTGCTCGCCCGCGCGCGCCGCCTGCAGGTTGCTGCGGCGCTCGCCACCGTCGTACAGGCGAAAGCCCGTCATGGAGAGCCTCTGGCTCGCGCTGCTGCCGCTGTACTCCAGCACGGTGTCGCGGCGGATCACCTCGCCGAACTGGGTCTGCCCCGTAAGCTTGCGGTTGAACCCGCCGGTGGTGCCGATGGCGAAGTTCAGGTCCGGCAGGTACGCGCCGCGGGCCCTGCGTACGTCCGCCTCGGCGGTGCCCACCTCGGTAACGGCGCGGCGGTATGCCGGGTTGTTCTCTTCGGCGGTGGCCAGCGCCTGCTGCAGCGAGAGCGGCTCGCCCTGAGGCTGCGCCTGCTGCTGCTGTGCGTGGAGGTGCGCGGGCGCGGCCATCAGCAGGGCCACCACGGCGAACGTACGATTGCGGGTCATGCGCGGATCAGGATTGCAAGATGTAGGGTCGAGACGGTCGCTTCACGCCCGGCAACCCAGGGCGTACGAGAGGCGGACCATCGGATCGGTTCGTTGGATCGGACGGACACGGCCAGTGAATCTTCCGGTGCCGTCTTGCGTGGTGCCGATCAAGGTCTCCGGCGAAGTAGATCCGCCGGGTCCGCCCCGGGGCGGTTGAAACCGCGGCTACAAAGTCACGAAGTCCGCCTGCGCGGACTCGGCGGCCGGGGCGTGTGCGGCGTCCCGGGCACCTGCGCGTCCGCAGCCGGGTGGTCGCCGCAGGCGCCATCCCCGGAGGTCAGAGTCGGGCCGCGGCAAGTGAATCCGCCGGCTCCAGTCTGGAGCGAATAAATTCGCGGCAACAACTACACAAAGTCCGCCTGCGCGGACTCCGCGGCCGGGGCGTGTGCGGCGTCCCGGGCACCTGCGCGTCCGCAGCCGGGTGGTCGCCGCAGGCCCGGTGCGCGATCCGGTTACCAGCAGGCCGAGGCGAGATCCTCCGGTCGCGCGCCGGGTCCGGCGTAAGGGCCAGGTGCGGCGCGGCGCTCCCTCAGGAAATCATCCTGAAGTGTGTGGGAGACACAGCCCCGCGCAGTTTGCGGGGCTTCCCGCTGTTGTTGCGGCGAGTTTACTCGCTCCCGGACAATCCGGCCGACGACGCCCCCGTCACCCGTTCACCCGTTCACCCGTTCACCCTCACACCTACTGCGGCCGCCCACCCTCCGCCTTCGCGTCGTCCACCAGCCGCACACGGGCATCGTGGATCAGGGTATAGTGGCCCTCGGTCAGCACGATCTCGCCGGCCTTGACGCTGTCGGTGTCCACGCCGTCGGAGAGGATCTCCACCATGGTCTCGTTCTGCAGGCCGGTGGTCACGTAGCGCCACTTGGCCAGGCCGTCGGTGGTCCCCGGCTCGTAGACGAAGAGCATGGCGCGGCGGTCGCGCTCCAGGATGGAGCTGCGGGGCACCAGCACGCGGTCGGCGTAGCGCTGCGCCTGCAGCGACACGCGGGCGTACATGCCGGGAAGGATGCGGCCGCCGGGGTTGCTCACCAGCACCGTCACCCGCGCCGTCCGCGTGCCGCTCTCCACGATGGGGTTGATGGTCTGCACGCGGCCCGTGAAGGTCTCGCCCGGGAACGCGGCGAAGCTCACGTTGGCGGTGCGCCCCGGGGCCAGGTGCGAGATCTCGCTCTCCAGCACCTGCACCTCCACGCGGATGGGGTCCAGCGAGACGACCGTCATCAGCTCGTCGCCCTGCCGCACCCACTGGCCGGGGACCACCTTGAGCGTGGCCACCCGCCCCGCGAACGGCGTGGTAGTGCGGATGCGCGTAAGGTCCAGCTGGGCGCGGCGCAGGCGCACCTCCGCCGCCGGCACGCCGCTGCGGACGCGCGCCGCCGCCTCCCGCTCCGCGCGCACCGCCAGGTCGTCGATGCGGTCGTCCAGCAGCGTGGCCTCGCGCAGCTTGCCCTGCGCGTCGGCCAGGGCGGCCTGGGCCTCTTCCACCGCCAGCGCGTACTCGGCGCCGTCCAGCCCCACCACCGTCTGCCCGCGCCCCACCGCGTCGCCCTCGCGCACGGCCAGCGAGGTGATGCGGCCGTTCACCTGCGCCACCAGCACCGTCTTCTGCCACGCCTCCGCCTGCCCCGCCGCGCTCACCGACATCACCAGGTCGCCGCGCACGGCGGGCGTCCCCTGCACGGGGATGGCGACGTCGGTGGCGAAGCTTCCCGCCGCGGAGGTCTGCACCAGCGGCTGCGCGGCGCCCCTGGCGGTCTCTTCGCCCGAGGCGGCGTCGGCGCTCTGGATGCGGCCGTAGACGGCGACTCCCAGCCCGGCGATGACGACCGCGGCGGCTGCGGAGGTGGTGAGGGTGCGTCGGGTAGGCATCGGCTCACGTGGGCGAAAAGCGGGGAACTACGGGCCGGCGAACGAGACGGATGGAGTGACCCTAAGTATAACAAAGGCAGCACGTAATCACAATCGGGCGGCAAACACGCGCCACCGTGCGGACGGCCGGTTGATCGGGCCGCGGTGGATAGATACCGGCACTGTCGGGCAGGGTTGCCGGTTTCCCCGGCCGCGCCCGACACGCTCATCCGTTCCTAATCCGCCACGCATGAGCACCCGACTCCGCCGCCCTCCCGCCGCGCCTTCCCGAATCGTATACTGTTCTCCGTCGACAAGCCATGGTACGCGCCCCGCCCGCCCGGCTCACCCGCCGGGGGCGGAGCCGCGTCCGTCCCGCCGGGCCCCATCCCCCACCCCCCGTTCCACTGATGCGCACGTACCTTCCCAGGCTCCTGTGGGCCGCCGTCGCCGTGCTGGGCGCAGTGTCGCTGGCGCTGGTCGCCCTGCACCGCGGCGAGACCATCAACGCCGCCTGGCTGGTGATCGCCGCGGTGTGCACCTACGCCGTGGGCTACCGCTTCTACGCGAAGTTCCTGGCCCGCCGCGTCTTCGAGCTGGACGACCGCCGCGCCACCCCGGCGGAGCGGCTGGACAACCACGTCGACTTCGTCCCCACCAACCGCTGGGTGCTCTTCGGACACCACTTCGCGGCGATCGCGGGCGCGGGGCCGCTGGTCGGCCCGGTGCTGGCGGCGCAGTTCGGCTACCTGCCGGGGACGCTCTGGCTCATCATCGGCGTGGTCCTGGCCGGCGCGGTGCAGGACTTCGTGATCCTGTTCGCGTCCATGCGGCGGGACGGCAAGTCGCTGGGGCAGATGGCGCGCGAGGAGATCAACCCCACGGCCGGCTTCATCGCCATGGTGGCGGTGCTGTCCATCATGTGCATCCTGCTCGCCGTGCTGGCGCTGATCGTCGTCAACGCGCTGGCGCACTCGCCGTGGGGACTGTTCACCATCGTCTGCACGGTCCCCATCGCCCTGCTGATGGGGTGGTGGCTGCACCGCTTCCGCCCCGGCAAGGTGCTGGAGGTGTCGCTGATCGGCGTGGTCCTCACCCTGCTCGCCGTGGTCGCGGGCGGCTGGGTGGCGGACAACCCGTCGCTCGCCGCCGTGTTCACGGTGGAGAAGACGACGCTGGTGTGGCTGCTGGCCGGGTACGGCTTCATCGCCAGCGTCCTTCCCGTCTGGGTGCTCCTCTGCCCGCGCGACTACCTGTCCACCTTCCTGAAGATCGGGACGATTCTGGGGCTGGCCTTCGGCATCCTGCTCACGCTGCCGACCATCAAGATGCCGGCGATGACGCAGTTCGTGGACGGCACCGGGCCGGTCTTCAGCGGCAAGCTCTTTCCCTTCGCGTTCATCACCGTGGCGTGCGGGGCCATCAGCGGCTTCCACGCGCTGGTCGCGAGCGGCACCACGCCGAAGATGCTGTCGCGCGAGGGCGATGCGCGGATGGTGGGCTACGGCGCCATGCTGATGGAATCGTTCGTGGGAGTGATGGCGATGGTGGCGGCGGGAATCCTGGACCCCGGCGTCTACTTTGCCATCAACGCCCCCGCCGGCGTCGTCGGCGCCACGCTGGGCGAGGCGACGCGGACGATCGCGGCGTGGGGCTTTGTGGTGACGCCGGAGCAGATGCAGGCGCTGGCCACGCAGGTGGGCGAGCAGTCGCTGCTGGCGCGGACGGGGGGCGCGCCGTCGCTGGCGGTGGGGATGTCGCAGATCTTCTCGGGGCTGATCGGTGGATCGGGGATGGCGGCGCTCTGGTACCACTTCGCCATCATGTTCGAGGCGCTGTTCATCCTCACCACCATCGACACGGGGACGCGCGTCGGGCGCTTCATGCTGCAGGAGATCCTGGGGCACGTGTGGAAGCCGATGGGGCGCACCTCGTGGTATCCCTCCATCGTCGTCTCCAGCGCGCTCGTCGTCGGCGGATGGGCGTTCTTCCTGTACCAGGGGGTGACGGATCCGCTGGGCGGGATCAACGCGCTGTGGCCGCTGTTCGGCATCAGCAACCAGCTGCTGGCGGCGGTGGCGCTGTGCGTGGGGACCACGGTACTGATCAAGATGGGCAAGGCGCGCTTTGCCTGGGTCACGCTGCTCCCGCTTGCGTGGGTGGCGCTGGTGACGTTCACGGCCGGGTGGCAGAAGGTCTTTTCGCCCGATCCCAAGCTGGGCTTCCTCTCCCAGGCGAACGCCATCCGCGCGGCGCTGGCCGAAGGCCGCCTTCCCGCCGCGGCCAAGACGGTGGAGGCCGCGCAGCAGATGCTGTTCAACGCGCGGCTGGACGCGGTGGTGGCCCTGGTCTTCATGGCCGTCACGGCGATGGTGATGCTCGTCTCGGCGCGCGAATGGCTGCTCATCCTGCGCAAGCGCAAGCCCGCGGTGATGAACGAGGCGCCGTTCGTGGCGAGCACGCTCGGTCTGGCGGGGGATTGAGGGGGTACGAGGGTACGAGGGTACGAGGGTACGAGGGTACGAGGGTACGAGGGTACGATACCACGGCATGGCCTCGGGAGCGCGCCTCGCCACCACCCCGGGCTAAAGCCCGGGGCTAGGACGGCCATAAGCCCCGTCTTTGCTCGTTCCTCGCAAAACGGGGCTTCACCTGCTCGCGTGGGCCGGGCCGCCGCGCAGGAGCGTCCCCATCACCCGTGCAGTTGAAGCCCCGCCGGGCAAGCGCAGCGCGCCCAGGGCGGGGCTTCTGGCCTTTCTAGCCGCGGGCTTTAGCCCGTGGCGGGAGGGCGGACCGAACGCCGCGTGCGAGAGATCACGGCGCGGGGCTGGCGCCGCTGCCGGAGCGCAGCCAGGCCTGCCGCAGACGAAGCTGCTCCGGCGTGGCGTTCGGATCCGGCACCAGGCGCACGGGGAGGCCGCGGGCGTCCTCTTCCAGCGTGAACCCGAGGAGCGCGTAGTACTCTCGCAGCGGCGGATGCTCGGCGCCGTCCACGTAGCGCGCAAAGAAGTCCAGCACCTGGGGCGAGGTGCGCCGCGCGATGATGTCGTACAGCGAGTCCTCGGGGAACGGCCGGCTGGGGCCGTACTCGCGCGCCAGCTCCAGCATCAGGTCGCGCAGGCCGTGCTCGCCGTTGGACAGCTGCAGCAGGCGGATGTCCAGCAGTCCCGCGGTCACGGCGCCCCGCTGGTAGATGTTGCCGTACTGCCGCGCGCCCGCCGGCGTGAACGACGTCATCGCCAGCTGCCGCAGCGAGACCGTGGTGTCGAAGCGCGCGCGGTCCACGCGCATCTTGCCCACCACGCGGCCCAGATACGCGTCCAGCGTGATCAGCCCGCCGTCCAGCTGCATCTTTTCCGACGCCCACTCCGTCACCCCCTCGTACAGCCACAGGTGCCTGGACGGCACCGGCGTCTGGAAGTTGAAGTGCTCGATGATCTCCGAGTGGATGTTGAGCGGCGTGACGACGTGAAAGAACTCGTGGGCGGAGATGTCCACGGCCCCCTCGCCCACCTCGGGGCTGAACGGCGCGTCGGGGAGCACGTATTCCGAGCTGTAGCTGTGCTCCCACGCGCCCATCGCCTGCCCCTCGCGCGGCGGAGCGTAGCGGAACAGGAAGACGTAGCGGTCCACCGGCAGGCGGCCCAGGAACTGGCCGGCGGCCTCCAGCGTTCCGCGCATGGATTCACGCAGCTCGTCGGCGGTCACGCCCTGCGTGGGCGAGTACGCGGCGATGCGGATCGGCACCCCGCCCACGGTAAGCGTTGAGGTGGTGATGCGCGCGCCCAGCAGGAACGGCGAGTCCACCGCGTGGTCGTAGCTCCTGGCCTCGTACCCCTCCGGTCCCTCCACCAGCGGCGTCTCCACCGTCCAGCCCGGGGGATGATGGAAGCGGATGGTCAGCGGCCGCGCCTGCATGCGCCGGGGAAAGCCGAGCATGGCGTGCGTGTTCAGCAGCGCGTGGTCGGCCTCGATGGCGGTGCCGGCCATGGGGTAGATGGGCAGATCGCCCGCCGGTGTGTTCCACGTGTCCTGCACCTGGTACGTCACCTGGCGCACGCGCGCGGGATCGCCGAACACCCACGTGTTCACCGACGTCTGCCGCACCGGCACCGCCCGCCCGCGCGCATCCGTGGCGCGCAGGCCGCGCACGAACCGCCCGATGTTCATGGTCTGGTACGTTCCCGGCGCCGTCGCGGCGAACTGGAACACGCTGTCCGCCGCCGTGAGGTCATCCACCCGCAGCGTGATGGTGGCGGTGTGCGTGGCGGGATCGTCCAGGTCCACGGTGTAGTGCAGCTGCGCCGCGGCGGGCAGGCTCCAGGCCGCCAGCAGCGCGGGGACCATCCAGGAAAAGCGTCTCATCGTCGTCATGGGAGGAGAGGGGAAAACGTCCGCCGGCACGCAGTCTACAATCCGCGGCGTCCGTTCGCGACCGCCGCGTGTCCACCCGTGCAGAAGAGGGGCGGACGATCCTCCGCATCCGCCCGCTTGCTCGTCCCGGGCCGGCGGAGCTGCGGCGCCGTTTCGCGGGCCGCGCTGGGCGCGCTATACTGTCCGCGGCATCGTCCACATCGCGCAGCACCCCACGCGCAACCGCCGGCATCCATCCATGCACCTTATCCAACCCGTCCGCACCCGCGCGCGTCACGTGGCCGTGGCGGCGGCGCTCTGCCTGTATCCCCTGCTCGCCGCGTGCGGGCGCGGCGATGCGAACGCGACGAAGACGGGCGCCGGGCCGGCGGATTCGGCGGCCGCGGACACGTCGGCGATGGCGGTGGCCAGGCGGACGCTGGGGCCGGAGGTGCGGATGGCGATCCCGTTCCGCATCCCGTACCGCAACGCACACTTCGTGGCCGCCGCGCTGCCGATCATGGAGTGGGTGCCGGACGTGGCACGCTCCGGCAGCAACGTGGGCCCCGGCGGCCACGAGATGGTGATCCTCGAGGCGGCGGGGGAGTCGTACGCCGTGCACAAGCCCGGCCTGTACGCGTCGCGCGAGCCGTTTCTCCCGCGCCTGGACGACACCGCCACCGTGCCCCCCGCCGACTCCGCCACGCTGGCGAAGACGATGGGCGTGGAAGACGCGGACGGCGACGGCGTCCCCGAAGTGTGGGCGGCGCAGTACCATACCCTGCCCC
>DASTVC010000396.1:0-12553 GCA_035759295.1 Longimicrobium sp.
GAACCGCGCCGGCCTGGTGGTGCCGCCCCCGTTTCCCCAGGGCTGACCACGCCGATTGAAGCAAACGACGCCCCCGGACGCGAGCCGTCCGGGGGCGTTCTTGCGTGTCGGAAAGTGGGCCCGCGTGTTGGCGGCTCGCGGTATTGGACGTTCCGGACGGCGCGGCTATATTCGATTCGAACCTCAACCATGCCCCGACGATGAGCGACGCAGCGCTTCGATCGAACCAGGACGAGATGCCCGAGGACCCTCAGGCATGGCGCGAGGAGTTCCGCCGGCGCATGGCGGAGCAGGGGATGATCGTCCGTTTGCCTCGCCCCGGCGGCGCGTGGACTCCGCTCGCACTGCCGATGCCGTTTACGGGCAATGAGCTGAGCGCCATGGTGATTCGGCTTCGGCGAGTCATCATGAAGGCGGCGCCCCAACTGCTTACGACGAAACCTTGATCGTGGAGGAGAAAGTGAGCACTGCAATGCCGAAGTGTGAGGATGATGGTGGCACGTGGAGCGATCCGGATGCCTACCGGGCCGAGTTCCAGCGGCGGCTGGCGGAGAAGGGAATCTTCGTGCGCCTGCCGAGGACGGACAAGGAGTGGGAGCCTCCGATTCCGTTCCCTGTCTCCGCGGACGAAGCCAGCGCTATGGTGATCCGGATGCGTAGAGGTGAGGATTGAAGACGTATTTCTTCGATACCTCGGCTGTCGTCCGGCTGTACACGACCGAGCCCGGAGCGCTGCGCATCCGCAACTTTGTCCGTAGTGCCTCGATGAGGCAGGCGAGCGTCCTGGTCTGCGACCTGGCCCGCCCCGAGACGTTCGCGGCGCTGAGAAGGATCGCGACAGGGCCCGACGCCGCACGCCGAGGGCTGAGCCGGGCAGCGCTTCGATTGATGCTGCCTCTGGTGCGACGCGACTTCGGCGGGCAGGAGCATTTCTTCGTGATGCCCGCGAGTCCCTGCATGGTGGTCGCGGCGGAGATCGCGGAGCGCCACCCGATCAAGGGTGCCGACGCCGTCCACATCGCCTCCGCTCTCGCGGCGAGAGATTCAGCACCTGCACCGGAGCAGTTCTTTTTCGTGAGTGACGACGTAGGGCAGAATCGCGTTGCTGAGGCTGAAGGGCTGCAGGTGCTCCGGGCGGCTGCGTAGTTGCCCCGGAGCAATTCGCGACGCCTTCCCCCTGCCGCGCGATCCACCCTGGATCGCGCGGCTCGATCGTTCTGCGGGCCTCCCCTGCCCTCAGCGATTGGGCGCGGGCCGCTCCAGGGCGGCGCGGTCCCAGTGGGCGAGGGTGGCGCCGGCGGCGTAGCTGGTTTCCAGGAACTCCAGGAGCGCGGCGTCGGGGTCTGCGGCGGTGCGGACGGCTTCGTAGGGCAGGATCCACTCGCCGTAGTCGGTGCTGTAGTACGCGGCTTCCGGACGCACGGAGGCCGTTTTGTATCCCTCCGGTTCCGGGTAGAAGTAGGCGTAGAACGCCGGCTCGGGGAACCCCGGGTTCCCCGGCCAGAAGCCGGCGCTGCTCACCTCGTGCGAGTAGGCCTCGTGCGTCACCGAGTCCGGCAGGCCGGGGGCGCCCGGGTGCCGCGGGGCCAGCTTTCCGCTGAACCGCGTGACCGCCAGGTCCATCGCCCCCCAGAACAGGTGCACGGGGCTGCACTTGCCCAGCCAGCGCCCTCGGAACTCCCGCAGCACCCGGTCCGTCTGCGCCAGCACCCGCCAGAAGCGGGCGGCGGCGTCCGCATCGTACGAGGCGTGGGTGGTGTCCTGGTCGAACGGGATGGGATCGGCCACCTCCTGCGGCAGCGTGCTGATGTGCGGCTCGATCCCCAGCTCGCCCAGGATCGACATCAGCTCCGCGTAGAAGCTGGCCACGGTGCGGGGGCGCAGCTCCATCGTACGCACCTCGCCCTCGCTGGTGCGCGCCACCAGCCGGTGGTCGATGAAGTCGAAGTCGATCTCGAAGGTGCGCACGCCGTAGGGAATGGCGCTGGTGGTGAGCCCGCGCGCGCAGACGTACAGCGGAACGTGCCACCAGTGGTTGACCGCCGGCGTGAGCGTCATGCGCACCTTGCCGACGATCTGCGTCCACATGTGCAGCGTTTCCAGCGTGTCCTTCCACGCTTCGTACGGGAGCGGCGGCCAGACGTGGGTGCGGGGGGGAGCCATGGTCTGTGGCATGGGGGCCTCCGGAGGGGTGGGACGGAAGTGCGAGAGTGCGAAAGTGCGAAGGTACGAAGGTACGAAGGTACGAAGGTACGAAGGTACGGTCGGGATTACACGGTGAACGTGCGGCGTGCCTCTTCTAGCTGCTCGTGCTTGCCGATGTCGATCCACCGGTATCCATCCACCCGGAAGGGGAGGATGTGCTCGCCCGCGGCGGCCAGGCGCAGGTACGGGTCGAGGATGGAGAACGCGCCGCGCTCCGTCATCAGCCCGAAGATGCGCGGCGAGACCACGTGGATGCCGGCGAACGGGATGGCGCGCACCTCGCCGGCCGCGGGCCGTACGCGCAGGTCCAGCCCTTTCGTCTCGTCCGTGCGCCCCAGCAGGCCGTCGTCGTCGAACAGCATCTTGCGCGTGGTCGGGCGGTCGAGCACGGCGACGGTGGCCAGCGGGTCGCCGGCGGCCTGGTGCGCGGCGTACATCTCGGCCAGCGGGATGTCGCTGAGGATGTCGGCGTTGTGGAGAAAGAAGGGCGCATCACCGCGGAACAGGCCCTCCGCCGCCAGCAGCGCGCCGCCGGTCTCCAGCGGGCCCGGGTCTTCGCGCGAAAAGGCGGCCTCCACGCCGAATCCATCCATCGAGCGGACGTAATCCTCGATCTGCTGCGCCAGGTGGGCGGTGTTGACGATCAGCCGGTCCGCGCCCGCCGCGATCAGCCGCCGCGCCACCCGCTCGATGATCGGCATCCCCCCCACGTCGATGAGCGCCTTGGGGGTGTGGTCCGTCAGCGGGCGCAGGCGCGTGCCGAGCCCGGCGGCGAGGATCATCGCGTCCACGGCGCTACTCCGGCAGCGACGCGGCGCCCGCGGCGGCCCCGGCGGCGGCCACCTCCACCTGCTCGCCGCGTGGGGGCCACTTGTCCTGCTCGCGGTGCGTCAGGACGACGTTGACGGACGGGTAGTGCTCGTGCAGGAACGCCGCCAGCCGCTCGGCGAAGTAGACCGAGCGGTGCTGGCCGCCCGTGCAGCCGAAGTGCGCGGAGAGCGAGGCGAAGCCGCGGGTGAGCCAGACGCCTACGTGGCTTTCCACCAGGCCGCGAACGTGTGCCCAGAACTCCTCCACCTCCGGCTGCTGCTCAAGGAAGTAGATCACGGGCTCGTCGCAGCCGCACAGCGGAACGTACTCGGCGTAGCGGCCGGGGTTGTGGATGGCGCGGCAGTCGAAGATGAACCCGCCGCCGTGCCCGCCCCCGTCCTCCGGGTAGCCGCCCTTGAAGCTGAAGCTGCCCACGTGCACCGTGAGCCCCGGCATCTCCTTCGCCGGCTTCTTACGCAGCGACGTGGTCTTGCAGATGCGCTCGAACACGGCCTGCAGCTCCGGCAGCTCGATGTTGACGAAGCCGGTCTCCAGGATGCGCTCGATGTTTCGCACCGCCTGCGGCACGCTCTGCAGAAAGCGCGGCTTGCGCTCGTAGAAGCCCCGGTACCCGTACGCCCCCATCGCCTGCATGATGCGCACGAGCACGTAGCCGCGCAGGTGCTGGCGAAAGCGCTCCCGATCCACCGGCAGCAGCTGCTCCAGGTTGGTGAGATACAGCTCCAGCAGCTCCTCGCGCACCGGCTCCGTCATCCCCACCTTGGGGTCGTACAGCAGCGACGCCACGTCGTACTGCAGCGCGCCGCGGCGGCCGCCCTGGTAGTCGATGAACCACGGCTCGCCGTCGCGCAGCATCATGTTGCGCGACTGAAAGTCGCGGTACAGAAAGTGGCGCGTGTCGGCGGCGAGCAGAAAGGTCGCGAAGCGGCGGAAGTCCTTCTCCAGCCGCGCCTCGTTGAACGGGATGTGGGCCAGCTTGAGAAAGTGGTACTTGAAGTAGTTCAGGTCCCACAGGATGGACTGCCGGTCGAACGCCGCCCGCGGGTAGGCCAGCGAGTAGTCCACCACCTTGCCGCCCTCGACCTGAAAGCGGGGAAGCAGCTCCACGATGCGGCGGTAGACCGGCAGCACGGCCTGCGGAAAGTCCGCGCCCGGATCGTCGCGGCGCGCCTGCGTCACGGCGTCGAACAGCGTGGTCTCGCCCAGGTCCTCTTCCAGGTAGATGCCGGCCTTCTCGTCCACCCCGTAGATCTGCGGGACGGGAAGGCCGATGGATTTGAACGCCTCGGTGAACGAAAGGAAGGCGCGGTTCTCGTCGGCGTCGGGGCCGATGACGCCCACCGCGGTCTCCATCTCGTCGCCCACCAGCCGGTACATCTGGCGGGCGGACCCGTCGCCGGCGATCTCCAGAATGGAGACCGGCGGCTTGCCGAAGTGCTGCTTGAACAGCCTGCGAAAGATCTTCTCCACTGCCATGCCTTGCGCTGCGAGCCTGAACTGGTTCCCCGGGCGCAAGATAACGTCGCAACCACGGTGCCGTCAGGACTGGTCGCGTCGGACGCTGTGGACGGTTTGGTGGGCGGTGGCGGGAAGTGGGAGAGTGGCGGGGTGAACGGGTGAACGGGTGAACGGGTGAACGGGTGAACGGGTGAACGGGTGTGATGGTGCGATGGTCTGAGTGAGCGCCCAACCCTCAGCGTTGACTTCCTGAGAGAGGCGCCGCGCTTATCCTTCCCAACGATGGACCCGGAGCGCCGACCGAAGGACCTCGCCAGCAGAACCGCGGGGCTGGATTCACACTTCGAATCCAGCCCCGAGGTGGGGCAGACTAGGTCCTTCGGTCGCGCGCAAACGGTTGTGCGGCTTCTGGTTCCGCTTGGCGCTCCCTCAGGAAGTCAACTTTCTCGTGCGCGAATGAACCCCGCCGGGCGGCACTACTCGTGGCGGATGGCGTCGATGGGGCTGAGGCGGGCGGCGCGCAGGGCGGGGTAGGTGCCGAAGGTAAGGCCGATGATGATGGCGGAGAGCGCGGCGACGGCAAGCGTGGAGATGGAGACGGCGGCGTACATCGGCACCTTCAGCGTCGCCCGCATCACCGCCGTCACCGCGAACGCCACCAGCAGGCCGAAGGCGAGGCCCAGCGCGCTGCCGGAGCCGGTGATGGCCACGGACTCGGCCAGGAACTGCAGCACGATGTCGCGGCGGCGGGCGCCCACGGCCTTGCGGATGCCGATCTCCCGCGTGCGCTCGGTGACGGAGGCCAGCAGCACATTCATGATGCCGATGCCGCCCACCAGCAGCGAGATCCCCGCGATGGCGCCCATGAACACCTTGAAGATCAGGAACCCGCGCGCCATCTCCTGCGCCCGCGCCTTGTCCGTCCCCACGTCGAACTCCGCCGCGCTCCCGTAGCGCGCCGCCAGCCACCGCTCCGTCGCCACGCGGGCGCTGTCCACCTGCTCCACGGTGGCGGCGCGCAGCACCAGCATGCGGGCGCGTTCCGCCTCGCCCGGCGCCATCACGGCGGGCCCGGCGGAGAGCGGCACGTACGCGGCGAACCCCTCCTCACCTTCGCGCCCCTTCATCACCCCCACTACCGTGCGCGGAGCGCCGCGAAACAGGATCGCGTGGCCGATGATCGCCGCTGGATCGTTCCCCGGCGCAAGCTCGCGGGCCAGGTTGTGGGACACGACGGCCACGGGCGCGTCCGCCGCCACCTCCGCGGCGGTGAAGAAGCGGCCCGATCCCAGCTCCGCGCCGTAGAACTCCGGCGTGTTGGGCAGCGCAGCAGTTACGCGCACCGCGCGGTCACGGCCCGCGGCGTCGCCGCGGACCAGCGTGGTGCCGGAATAGGTAATGGAGACCCCGCTCACCCCGGCCACGCGCGCGGCCTGCGCCGCGTCCGCCGTGCCGAAGCGCGGAAAGTTCTCGCGCGGAATGCGCATCCCGTCCATCGTGTCGTAGGTGACGGGGTTCACGTAGATGTTCTGCGCCCCCGTCGTCGTGGCCACCTCGCGGCGGGCGTAGCTCTCCATCCCGTCCCCGAGCGACAGCACCGCCACCAGCGCCCCCACGCCCACGATCACGCCCAGCGTGGCCAGTATCGTCCGCATAGGGTTCATGCGCAGGGCTGCCACGCCGATGCGGACGGAGGCGAGCGATGCGACGTGCTTCTGCGGAGAACGGCCGGCGGTGTCAGGCGTGGTCATGCGGATGGATGTCGGAGGCGAAGCGGAGCAGGAGGATGATGGCTGTGGAGGCCCGTACGCGAGCACGGCGGCGAAGTTTCGCGCGGAGGCGACGATGCTGATCCCGCGCAAACGAACCGGTGCAGCCGGGTGTACTCGGAAGACATACTCTCGCTCGACAGGAGATGGAATGCGCTACATCCTGGCAATCACCGCCGCGGCCTCGCTAGCGGCAGCGCCCTCGCTGAGCGCGCAGGGGCACGAGCACGCACGTCCCACGACGTCGCCGCCCGCGCCCTCGTCATACGCTGCATCGGCTTCGGTGGATGCGGAGGTGGAGCGCGTGCGCGAGGCGACGGCGCGCTACCGGGACATCGACGTGGCGCGGCGGGAGGGATACCGGCTGTTCGGGATGGAGGGGCCGCTGATGGGAGAGCACTGGTACCTCCCCGACGCCGTCCGCCGGCCGCTTGACCTGGCACGCCCTTCCACGCTGCAGTACGCGACCATCGGCGGGCGGAAAGTACTCGTCGGCGTGGCGTACACCTACTATCGGCGCCCGGACGAGCCGGTGCCGGAAGGCTTCGCCGGCGCGGGCGATGTGTGGCACACGCACGACGTCACGCGCCTGGCCCGCGCGGCCACGGCCGAGCGACCGCTTTTGCGCGCCATCGTGGACCGGCGCATCCGCCGCGGGCGCGTGGGTGGGGGCGACGGGCGCACGCTGCTGACGATGGTGCACGCGTGGGTGTGGTCGGAGAACCCCGACGGCATGTTCGCGCAGAGCCACCGCGGCCTGCCGTACCTGCGCGCCGGCCTCCCCGCCTCGCACGCCGCCGGCGCCAGCGAAGACGCGGCGATGGGCGTCTCGCTCCTCGCCCCGGACGGCTGCGCGGACGAGGTGCGGCGCACGGACAGGCTGGCGGGCCTTTCCCGCGCCCAGTCGCGCAACCTGCGCCGCGCCTGCGACCGCCACGCGGAGTCCGTCCGCGCGTCCCGCACCGCCCCCGCCGCGACCCTGAACGCCGCCGCCGAGCGCGCGTGGACCGCCTACCTCGCCGAGCGCGGCCGCATCCTGCGCCCCGAGCAGTCCGCCCGCATGCGCCGCGTGATGGACGCCGCGATGGAACCGGGGCACGCGCACTGACGCGGCTCTCGCGAGCGCGGGGCTGACAGATGAAAAACGGGCGTTTCGCCGCGGCGCTGATTATCTTCTCAGCGCCGCGGCAATCGTTCACCGTTGTCCCGAGTCCCCATCATGCGCCCCGTCTCGACGCGGTCCCCGGTGCTCGTCGCCGCCTCGCTGCTGATCCTGACCGCCTGCGCCGGCACGCAGTCTCCTTCGCCGGAACCTGCCGTCGTCGATCATCCCATGCACACGCCCATTCTTGTGTCCATGATGATGATGGAGCAGGAGGCCCATGCACTCCAGGACTCCGCCATCATGCGCATGGTGCGGGCGGGCGTGGACGAGTGGAACAAGGGAAACCTGGACGCCTTTCTGGCCCTGTACGACTCCGGGGCCGAGTTCGTGAGGCACGACGAGTACGTCGATGCCCGCGACGCCGTCCGCCAGATTCATTCGGCACGGCAGATTGGCGACGGCGAAGGCCGAGCGCGGCTCTCCATGCGCCTTGTAACGACCCAAACCATGGCGGACGATGCTCGCCGGCTGGTCATCGCCTGGACCGCGACCGACGCCGCCGGACATCAGGAGACGTGGACGACGTTGCCCACGTTCCGCTTTACGCCGGGAGTGGGCTGGCAGATCATCCACGAGCGGTTGTTGCCGGACGATGAACCGCGGGACGCGGCTTCTCCGACTCCAGGTGACTGAGGAAACTCGGCTCTGGAAGCGGCCTGCCGCCCGTGCCTCAGAGGGTGTTGCCAAACCGTCACAGGCGTTGACCTCCTGAGAGGGTGTTGCTAAACCTTACCGGCTCCCACCGGAGGCACACTGTCATCCTGAGGGAGCGCACGCCCGTAACTTTCATAACCACTGAAGCTTGCGCGCGACCGAAGGATCTTTGTCGGGTCGCGCGAAGCCCAGCCCTCGGGATCCGTTCAAGTCCCTCAGTCGGGCAGACAAGGTCCTTCAGTCGGCGCCAACCCTTTGCCTGAAAGTAGTTTGCGGAGCGGCGCCTCCCTCAGGAAGTCAACGCTTGTGGACGGTTTGGCAACACCCTCTGAGGGAGGCACCACGCCGTAACCTGAGGCTACGATGGAGCTTGGTGCCGACCGAAGGCTCTCGCCGGCATAACCGAGGGGCCAGCCTCGACGCTCGACGGCTGGCCCCTCGGTGGCGGAGAGGAGATCCTTCGGTCGCGCGCAAGCGATTGTAGAGGTTAGAGGTACGTGTGGCGCTCCCTCAGGAAATCAACGCTTTGGATGGGGGGTTTAGCAACACCCCCTCAGGAAATCCAGATTGCGATCCTGTAGTAATTGTACATATTGGAGCGGATAACGTGCTGTACTGCGTATCGGGACATTTGAAACGGAGGCCGCCAATGAAAAAGCTGCGGATGGAAGATCTGCGCGTGGAATCGTTCCTCACCGACCCTCCAATCCAGTCGCGGGGCACGGTCCACGCGGAAGAGTCGGGGATCGGTTGTGCCACGGATGTGGGCGTAACGAACTGCATGGACACCTGCCAGCCCACCAATCCCTGCGGATCGTGCTTTCCCGCCCACTCTTGTGAGTGGACCTGTGACAATAACTATGGCTGCAGCACGCAGGACCAGCGATGCACGTATGGCGGGGTTTACGTCTGCTGAGGGAACCCTGAGCTGAGCAGTGCCCACCAGGGTGGAGGTTGTCGGGTGGGCTCCTCGTTGTGCAGATGGGGGCACGGCCGTGCCGAACCCGCCGGCGTCTGGTGAGCCTGTCGAAGCGCGATCGAATTCTCCCCTTTCTCCCGCGCAGCGGGGGAGAGGGGCCGGGGGAGAGGGGGCCCCGTCGGGCGCCAGTTCGATACCTTCGAAGCGCCAAGATCCTTCCGATCCATCCAACCCGACGAAAAAATCCCACCCTGGCACCGGCGCCGGGGTGGGATTTTCGCTCTTCCGCCGATCAGCCGATCAGGGCGCCTTCGCCGCTCCACCCGCGGGAGCCGCCGCCGGTGCCGCGCCAGCCGCCGCCGGAGCCGCGGCCGCCGGTGCGCCGGCCACCTCGCGCGGCGTGCGGCCGCCCAGGGCGCTGCGGTTCAGGTACTGCGCCATGCTGGCGGGGTAGCTGATCGTCTGCGGATCGCCATCGCTGACGTAGCGGTTGGTCGGATCCGCCTCCCAGCGGCGAATCTGCGCCTCCAGCGCGCCCGGCGCCACGATGAAGCGGTCCACCGAGTGCGGGTCCCAGCGCGTATCCCACGGGGTCACGTTGGGGCCGCCCGACACCTCCAGCACCACCTTGTTCTCGTAGCGCTTGCCGTCGCGGTAGGTACCCGCCCACGCCAGGGACTTGTTGCGCGGCCACATGCCCAGCGGCAGCGCGAAGGTCACGATGTCGTAGTCCGGCGGCAGGTACGCCTTGATGCTGTCCTCGCCGATGCCGATCCAGTCCTGCGCCTGCTGGTCGCCGCTGGCCCGGTCGAGCCGCGCGTGGTAGAGCGTGTGGTTGCACACCTCGTGGCCGTCGCGGATGATGATCTCCATCTTCTTGCGGATGGTGGCCTCGCGCTGCTCGCGCGGCGTCTCGCGGTCCGCCGTCTCGCCGAAGAAGTTGGAGGGGTGCGCCGCCGCGGGGAGGATGCACCACACCATCCCGCCCGGCCCCCACCCCGGGTTCTGCTCCTTGAACGACATCCACGACCCCATCATGGTGCCGGGGTCCACGCTGCCGTCGGGGCGCAGGTAGAACTGTCCGCGGGTGGCGTCGTCCATCGTGAAGACCACCGGCGTGGTGCCGCGGGGGATGTCGATGTTCCCCTCGATCACCTGGCGCATGGTCACCGGGCGGTAGCCGGCCTGGTAGAGCGCCTGCAGGTCCGAACGGAAGTGCTCCAGCGTGCGGACGAACTCGCCCTCGGGGCTGCCGGTGCGGTGGTACTCCAGCACCATGATGCGCCCCAGCTCGTTGGGCGGCAGCTGCGTGGTGGGCCCCGCCGGCAGGGTGTTGCGCGGCTCGCCGGACGCCTGCGGGCCCGCCGCCGCGCTGTCGCCGCCGGCCGCCACGGCCGCGCTGTCCCCCGCGGGACCGCCCGTCTCCGCCGCGTCGTCTCCACCGCCGCCGCACGCCGCCAGCACCGCCAGCAGCGCCGCAGCCGCGGCCTTGCGGCTCCAATCCATCTCCATGCGCATGTTCTGCTTTTCCCGTCCGCGATCGTAAAAGGCCCGCCGGGCGGCGGGGATCATCGCCGCCCGGCAGGCGCAAGGTTCGTGCTTGGTGCGGTTTACTGGTCGTCCGGCAGCCGCGGCAGCAGGTCTTCGGCCAGCTGCGACATCACCCGCTGGTACACCATGCGGGCCCGCAGGTCCGGCAGCTCCAGCCGCTCCACGTAGACGGCAACCGCGCGGGTGGGGTCCGCGTGCTGGTGCTCGTGCATCACGTTCACGAACTGCAGCGCGTACTCCACGTGCGCCTCCACCAGCGCTTCCTCGGCGCGGGCGGCCGCCAGCTCCAGCCACAGCTCCTCTTCGTCGCTGCGCTTCTGGTGGCGGCGGATGTAGCGGAGGACCCCCAGCGGTGTGGCGTAGCGCCAGTCCCATTTCCACCCCCGCGTCCCCTCGCGCGCCAGGTCCTCCTGCACCTCGCGCTCGGGCATCAGCGCCACCGCGCGGGTGCCGATGCTCTCCTTCTCCTCCCCCTCCAGCTCCATCGACTCCAGGTAGCGCTCGATGGCGTCGTCGAAGGGCATCCGCGGCGCCAGGATGCTCACCAGGTCCAGCGCCAGGTTGGCGTGCACGTCGATCAGCGACTCGCGGGCGAGCGCCTCGGCGCGCTCCAGCTTGCGGTTGAGCTCCGGCGGCATGCGCTGGAGCAGCTGCGACACGGGGGATGCCATGGGTCTGCGGTCCGGACGGAGGGAGGGGGTGGCCGGCGCGCCCTCAGGCGCCCCGGCTGTTCCAGTACAGCGCGATCAGCAGCAGGCCGAACACGATGCGGTACCACGCGAACGGGACGAAAGTGTTGCGCGAGACGAACCGAATCAAGGCCTTGATCACGATCATCGCCGAGATGAACGAGACCACGAAGCCCACCGCGAACACCGGCGCGTCCGCCGCGCTCAGCAGGTGGCGGCTCTTGAACAGGTCGTAGCCGCTGGCCGCGAACATCACGGGGATCGCGAGAAAGAACGAGAACTCCGTCGCCGCCACCCGCGACAGCCCCAGCGACAGCCCGCCCATGATGGTCGCCCCGGAGCGCGACACGCCGGGCACCAGCGACGCCAGCTGCGCCAGCCCGATCCCCAGCGCCGTCGGCGGGCGCAGGTCGTCCACGTCCGCCGTCGTGACCGTCTTCGTGCGGTGCCAGCGCTCGATCAGCAGGATCGCCACGCCGCCCACGACCAGTGCGATCGCGACAGTGAAGGGGTTGAAGAGCTTCTCCTTGATGAAGTCGCGCGCCAGGAACCCCACGATCGCCGCGGGAAGAAACGCGACGATCAGGTTCAGGATCAGCCGGCGCGCCTTTTCTTCGCGCGGGGCGGCCGCCAGCACGCCGAACACCTTGGCGCGGTAGAGCCAGACCACGGCCAGAATGGCGCCCAGCTGGATGAAGACGTCGAACGTCTCGTGGTTGGCGTAGCTGTTGAAGCCCAGCCAGTCTCCCGCCAGGATCAGGTGCCCGGTGGAGGAGACGGGGATAAACTCCGTCGCGCCCTCCACCAGCCCCATGGCCGCCGCCTTCAGCAACAGGATCGGATCCACGTCCCCTCGTTCATCGTCGTCCGCGCGTGCAGGACTGGTTGATTCTTCGTGTTGTTACGGCTACGGCAACTACTACGGCAGTTTTGGGCGTGCCCCTCCGCTGCGCTCCGGGTCGGGCTGCGCGCGCACTAAGGCACGATACAACTGTGCCTAAGTGCGCCGAGCCCCCGGCGCTCACCGGCTTCCGGCGCGTTCCCGCCTCGCTCGTGCATGCGCGCCGTGTTCTCGGCCCTGCGGGCGCGCATCCCTCACGCGACGGCGCGGGATCGGACGCTTCGACCGACATCGAACTGGCGCCCGCGGGGTGCCCCTCCCCCGGCCCCTCCCCGTTCGTTCCTCACGGAGAGGGGAGAATTCGATCCCGCTCCGGAGGCTGCCTGCACCACCCCTCCCCCGCAGTTTGGGGGAGGGGTCGCCGGGCCGTTGCGAGGAACGAGCAAAAGGCCCCGGCGGGGGTGAGGGCCC
>DASTVC010000397.1:0-5146 GCA_035759295.1 Longimicrobium sp.
GCCGTCCCCGCGCTCATGCGCAGCATCGTCCGGGAGGTGCGCGCGCGGCCCGGGGGCGTGCTCCCCGGCCTGCGCCGCGCCCTGGTGGGCGGCGACGCGGTCGCGCCGGACCTGCTGGAGGAGATGCGCCAGGCTTTCCCCGCGGCGGAGATCCACGTCCTCTACGGCCCCACCGAGGCGGCCATCCTCTGCGCCTCGCACCGGCTGGGCGGCGAGACCGCCTCGCGGCAGATGGTGGGGCGGCCGCTGGGGAACGCCGCGCTCCACGTGCTGGAGCCCGGGGGGAGCGTGGCGCCCGCGGGGGCGGCGGGCGAGCTCTGCCTGGGCGGGCTGAGCGTGGCGCGCGGCTACCTGGGGCGGCCGTCGCTCACCGCGGAGCGCTTCGTCCCCGACCCGTTCTCGGCGGTCCCCGGCGCGCGGCTGTACCGCACCGGCGACCGGATGCGCCGGCCGGCCTCCGGGGAGCTGGAGTTCCTGGGGCGCACGGACCGGCAGGTGAAGGTGCGGGGCTTCCGCATCGAGCCGGGGGAGATCGAGTCCGCCCTGCGCCGGCACCCGGACGTGGACGACGCCGTCGTGGCGGTCGCCGGCGAGGGCGACGCGCGGCGGCTGGCGGCGTGGGTGGTCCCGTCGTCCGCCGCGGGCGCGCCGGAGGTGGAAGCGCTGAAGGTCCACCTGCGCGGCGGGCTGCCGGACTTCATGGTCCCCCAGGCCTTCGTCTTCCTGGAGCGCTTTCCGCTGACGCCCAGCGGCAAGGTGGACCGCCGCGCCCTCCCCGCGGCCGACGCCGCCGCGGAGACGGCGGCGTACGTGGAGCCGCGCACGCCCACCGAGCGCGCGGTGGCGGAGGTGTTCGGCGAGGTGCTGGGGGTGGAGCGGGTGGGCGCCGCGGACGACTTCTTCTCGCTGGGCGGACACTCGCTGCTGGCGATGCACGTCTGGTCGCACCTGGAGGACCGCTGCGGCGTCTCGCTTCCGCTGCGCACCCTCTTCGAGCACCCCGTGGTGCGGGCGCTGGCCGCCGCCGTGGACGCCGCGCCGCGCGCGGGGTCGGCGGACGCCGCCGTCCGCATCACCCCCCGCCCGCGGGACGCAGAGACGGAGGTGGAGCTGCGCGGCGAGCGGGTGCGGGCGTACGCGGCCCCCGTCTCCTTTTCGCAGCAGCGGCTGTGGATGCTGGACCGCATGGACCCGGGCCGCGCCATGTACGCCGTTCCCCTGGCCCTGCGGCTGCGCGGCGCGCTGGACGGCGGGGCGCTGCGGCGGGCGCTGGACGCGCTGGGGGAGCGCCACGAGTCGCTGCGCACCGTCTTCCGCTGGATGGAGGGCGGGGCGATGCAGGTCGTCCTCCCGCGCGGCGCCCTGCCGATGGAGCTCGTCGACCTCACCCGCGTGGACGGGGACGGGCGCGAGGCGGAGCTGCGGCGCCGGCTCGCGGACGAGGCTGCGCGCCCCTTCGACCTGGAGCAGGGCCCGCTGGCGCGCATCCACCTCTACCGGCTGGACGCGGACGACCACGTGCTGCTGCTGAACCTGCACCACGTGGTCACCGACGGGTGGAGCACGGGGGTGCTGCTGCGCGAGCTGTCCGCGCTGTACGGCGCCTTTGCGCGCGGCGAGCCGTCGCCGCTGTCCGCGCCGGGGCTGCAGTACGCCGACTACGCCGCCTGGCAGCGCGAGCACCTTTCCGGCGCCGTCTACCAGGCGCAGCTGGCGTGCTGGAAGGAGGCGCTGGCGAACGCTCCCGCGCTGCTGGAGCTGCCGGTGGACCGCCCGCGGCCGCCGGTGTGGGAGGGACGGGGCGCCACGGAGCGCTTCCGCCTGCCGCGGGAGGTGGCCGACGCCGTGTCCGCGCTGGCGCGGGCGGAGGGGTGCACCCCCTTCATGGTGCTGCTGGCCGCCCTCCAGGCGCTGCTGGGCCGGTACGCGCGGCAGGACGACGTGGTCGTCGGCACGCCGGTGGCCAACCGGGCGCGGCCGGAGACGCGGGACGTGGTGGGCTGCTTCGTCAACACGCTGGCGCTGCGGGCGGAGCTGTCCGGCGATCCGGGCTTCCGCGCCCTCCTGCACCGCGTGCGCGAGGGGGCGATGGGCGCCTTCGCGCACCAGGAGATGCCCTTCGAGCGGCTGGTGGACGAGCTGAAGGTGCCGCGCAGTGCCGCGCACGCACCCCTCTTCCAGGTGATGTTCAGCCTGCACGCCGCGGACGAGGGCACCGCCGCGCTCCCCGGCCTGCGGACGGAGCCGATGCCCGTCGCGGGGACGCAGGCGCTCTTCGACCTCACGCTGGCGCTGCGCCCGGGCGAGGAGGGGATGGACGGCGCGCTGGAGTACGCCACCGCGCTCTTCGACCGCGTGACGGCGCTGCGGATGATCGGCCACTTCCGCACCCTGCTCGCGGCCGCCTGCGCCGCGCCGGACGCGCGCCTGTCCACGCTTCCCCTGCTTTCGGCGGAAGAGGCGGATGCCGCCCTGCGCGCCTGGGAAGGGCCCGCGCTGCGCTCGCCGCCCGCGACGATCCACGCGCGCATCGCCCGTCAGGCGGCGCGGACGCCGGACGCCGTCGCGGTGGAGGACGGGGCGCGGCGGGTGACCTGCGCGGAGCTGGAGTACCGTGCGGCGCGGCTGGCTGGGCGCCTCCGCGCGCTGGGCGTGCGGCCGGGCGCGCTCGTCGGCGTGCGCGCGGAGCGGAGCGTGGAGACGGTGGCGGCGGTGCTGGCGGTGCTCAGGGCGGGCGGCGCCTACCTGCCGCTGGACCCCGCGTACCCCGCGGAGCGGCAGGCGTACATGCTGGCCGACAGCGGCGCCGCGCTACTCCTCGACGGCACCGGCGCCGGCGCGCCCGCCGGCTACGCGGGCCGCGTGGCGGACCTTGCCGCCGAGCTCGCCGCCTCGGAATCATCCCCTCCGTTTGTGGACGAAGTGGCCGAGCCGGAGGACCTGGCGTACGTCATCTACACCTCCGGCTCCACCGGGCGGCCGCGCGGCGTGGCCGTGCCGCACCGCGCCCTGAGCGCCTACGTGGACGCCGCCCGGCAGGCGTACGCCCTGACCCCCGCCGACCGCTTTCTGCAGTTCGCGCCGCTCAGCTTCGACAGCAGCGTGGAAGAGCTCTTCGCGCCCCTCGCCGCCGGCGCCGCGATGGTGCTGCGCGACGCGGCCATGCTGGCGTCGGTGGATGCGTTCTGGGAGGCGTGCGGCCGGCTCTCCCTTACCGTCGCCAGCCTGCCGACGGCGTACTGGCACGAGCTTGCGGCCGCGATGGACCGCGCCGCGCCCGCCGTCCCCGCGTCGCTGCGGGTGATGATCGTCGGCGGCGAGCGGGCGCTGCCGGAGCGGGTCGCGTCGTGGCGCCGCAGCGTGGGCGACCGGGTGCGGCTGATCAACAGCTACGGGCCGACGGAGACGACGGTCGCCGCCACGCTGCACGAGGTGCGGGCGGACGAGCCCGTGGTCCCCATCGGCCGGCCGATGCCGGGCTACCGGGTGCGGGTGCTGGACGCGTCGCTGCGCCCCGTCACCGCCGGCATCCCCGGCGAGCTGTTCGTGGGCGGCACCGGCGTGGCGCGCGGCTACCTGCACCGCCCGGGCGCCACGGCGGAGCGCTTCGTCCCCGATCCGTTCGCCGCGGAGCCGGGCGCGCGCCTGTACCGCACGGGCGACCTGGTGCGGTCCAGGGAGGAGAAGAGCGCGGGAGTGCGGGAGTGCGTGAGTGCGGAAGTGAATCCGGGATCCGCGGACTCCCGCACTGACGCACTGACGCACTCACGCACTGCCGTTCTCGAGTTCCTGGGCCGCACCGACGACCAGGTGAAGGTGCGCGGCTTCCGCATCGAGCCCGGCGAGATCGAGTCGCTGCTGCGCCGCCAGCCCGGCGTGCGCGACGCCGTCGTGTCCGTGCGCGAGGACGGTCCCGGCGACCGGCGGCTGGTGGCGTACCTGGTGCCGGCGGAGGGAGCGATGTCGGTCGATGCCGTGCGCGCCGCGGTCCGCGCGGAGCTGCCGGCGTACATGGTCCCCTCCGCGTTCGTGGCGCTGGACGCGCTGCCGATGACGCCCAGCGGCAAGGTGGACCGCCGCGCCCTTCCCGCGCCGCAGGCCGGCGACCCCGCCGCCCCCGCGGTGCCGCTGTCGCGGCGAGAGCGCGCGCTGGCGGAGGTGTGGCGGCAGGTGCTGGGGACCGACGCCGTGGGGCCGGACGACAACTTCTTCGACCTGGGCGGCAACTCGCTCCTGCTGATCCGCCTTGCCGCCCGGCTGCAGGAGGAGACGGGGGTGGCGGTGACGGCGGTGGAGCTCTTCCGCTTCTCCACCGTCCGCGCGCTGGCGGCCCACCTTGCCGGCGCCGACGGCGCGGCGGGCGAGGCCCCGGAGAGCGGCCGCGACGAGCGCCTGCGCCAGGGCACCAGCCGCCTGCGCAACCTGCGGAGGGGCGCGGCGGTGTGAAGCGTTCTGCCTCGGCGTCGAGCCCTCCCCGGCGTCGGGGACGGGTTGGGCAGGGAAGCAGGTGCGGGAAGACCGAAGGCGGGGCGGTCCGGTTGAACGACATCCACGGAACGCACGCCGTTCCCTGATCGATCGAGAGACGAATGAATCAGGCAGAACACAGGGAGCCCACCGGCGCCGAGATCGCCCTCGTGGGGATGGCGGGGCGCTTTCCCGGCGCGGACAGCGTGGACGCGCTGTGGGAGAACCTGAAGGCGGCGATCGAGAGCGTCTCCCGCTTCACCGTCGACGAGCTGCGCGCCGCCGGCGTGGACGACGAGACGCTGTCGGACCCCGCGTACGTCCCCGCCCTGGGCTGGCTGCCGGACGCCGCGGACTTCGACGCCGGCTTCTTCGGCTTCACCCCCCGCGAGGCGGAGATCACCGACCCCCAGCAGCGCCTGTTCCTGGAGCTGGCGTGGGCCGCGCTGGAGCACGCGGGCTACGGCCCGGGAACGTACGGCGGCCACGCGGGCGTGTACGCGGGATGCGGCGCCTCCCTGTACCTGCTGAACAACGTGCTGCCGTACGCGGCCCTGCTGGGGCGCGCGGGATACGACGTGATGGTGGGGAACGACAAGGACTTCATGCCCACCCGCGTCTCGTACAAGCTGGGGCTGCGCGGCCCCTCGGTGAGCGTGCAGACGGCGTGCAGCACCTC
>DASTVC010000398.1:0-8149 GCA_035759295.1 Longimicrobium sp.
CTGGGGGCGCTCTTTCGCGACGACGAGGCCCGCGAGCGCATCCGCGAGATCACGGCCGACGCCTTTGGCCTGTACTTCGTCATCGACCCCACGGAGGGCACGCACCTGCGCGTGCGGATGTCGGAGCGCGCGCCCATGGACGACGACGAGGAGCAGTCCATCAGCGACCGCTCGCGCGCCTTTCACGGCCGCGCCACCGACATCGACCAGATGAGCGACGGCATCCGCGCCTTTACCGGCCTGACCGCCGCGCTGCTGAGCGACGACTACCGCATCATGCTGGTGGATGAGCCCGAGGCGTTCCTGCATCCGCCCCTGGTCCGCAAGCTGGGCAAGCGGCTTACGCAGCTGGCGGCGGAGCGCGGCGCCAACGTGATGGCCGCCACGCACTCGCCGGATTTCGTGATGGGATGCATCACCTCCGGCCAGGCGGTGAACATCGTCCGCCTTACCTGGCGCAGGAACGTGCCGGGCGCGCGGCTGCTGAGCGCCCAGAAGCTGTCGACGATGATGCGCGACCCGCTGCTGCGCTCCACGGGCGTGCTGGGCGCTCTCTTTCACGAGGGCGCGGTGGTGTGCGAGGCCGACGCGGACCGCGTGTTCTACGCGGAGGTCAACGAGCGGCTGCTGGCGCACCGGTCGGGGGGCGCGGACGGCGTTGTCTTTCTCAACGCGCAGAACAAGCAGACGGTGCGGCGCATCATCCGCCCGCTGCGCGAGATGGGGCTGCCGGCGGCGGCCATCCTGGACCTGGACCTGCTCAAGGGGCGCGAGGATTTTCGCGACCTGCTGCGCTCCGCGTTCGTCCCCGAGGTGTTCTGGGAGCCATGGGAGGAGCAGCGCCGCCGCCTGCACCAGCAGATCAACAACGCCGACTACAAGGCCGGCGGCATCAACCGGCTGAGCGGCGAGGCACGCACCCTGGCCGACACGCTGCTGGCGGCGCTGGCGGAGTACGGCGTGTTCCTGGTGCCCTACGGCGAGCTGGAATGCTGGATGCCGGAGCTGGAGGTGGGCGGGCACGGGCCGGAGTGGCTCACGCAGATCTTCTACAAGATGGGGACGGACCCGTCCGAGCAGACGTACCAGCGGCCCACCGGCGGCGGCGTGTGGCGCTTCATCCAGCGCGTCGCCGCCTGGATCGCCGAGCCGCGCCGCAAGGGAATGCGCGAGGAGCACGTCCCCCTCGACCACCTGCTCGCGCCTCCACCGCCGGACGAAGCCGGGCCCGAGGCCGAGACTGACGCCGAGGAGAAGCAGGCGGCTGTGGCGTAGGGCGGAAGTTCGGGAGTGCGTGGATGCGGAAATGCATGTGGGAGTGGATTCAGGACGTCCGCTCCCGCACGTGTGTCTGCGCCAGATGTTCGGCCGGAGAGTGGCCTGCCGTTTCTCTTTCCTCCCCCGGGAGCTCGACCATGTTCACACCCTTGCGCGTCGCCCCTCGAAGGGTTGCCGAACGCGTTTGGATACGCGAGCTTGGAAGGCCGCCGCAGAGGCCATTCGCCGCAGTCGGCTCATCCGCTGGTGCCCGGGCGCCACGCCCGCTTCGGCCTCATCCGTGATCGATCCTTCGATCTCCTGATTCCGCCCCTTCCCAAGGTGGCGCAGCGGGGATTTCCGCGGCCGCGGAACTCGCGTTCCTCATCGATCATGCGCAAAGTCAAAATCCTGTTCTTTGCAGCCGATCCGCTTTCCGCTCCACCGGACGGGCATGCTGCCAGGCTTCTGCTGGACGAAGACATCCGGCAGATCCGGGAGAAAGTGCGCGCATCCGAGCATCGCGATGCCTTCGAGTTCGATCTGCGCCTGGCCGCTCGGCCCGACGACCTGATCCAGGCCTTGAACGAGATGCAGCCGGACGTCGTTCACTTCAGCGGGCATGGCTGGAGCGAGGGCCTGATCGTCATGGATCCCGAAGGTCGGCGGCCGCACGGCGTGGGGTCGGAGGCGCTCCGCCAGCTCTTCCTGGCATGTCCAGGCAACGTCCGCGTGGTCTTTCTGAACGCGTGCTCGTCCCTTCCGCAGGCCAGGGCAATCGCCGGGGTCGTGGGGTGCGCGATCGGCATGCGCGGCAAGATCTCGGACGCGGCTGCGATCACCTTCGGCGCCTCGTTCTACCGCGCCATCGGGTTCGGCAAGTCCGTCCGGGACGCGTACGATCAGGCCCGCGCCGCGCTGGCCCTGGTGCGCTTCGAAGAGCGGGAATGCCCGCAACTGGTGGTCCGCCCGGACGTGGACCCCGCGCGGCTGATCCTGATCCAGTCGGGGATCGTGGAGGAGGATGGGGGCGATGCGGGGAGCGCGGTTCGGGCGAAGGAGGCCGGTGCGGGAGGCTCGTTGCCGCTGGCCGGGCATTTCGATTCGCACCCGAGCGGGCGGGGCAGGGGGCGCGCGGGAATCATGGTCGCTGTGATTGCGCTCGCGGGTGCGGCGGCCGTCGCGAGTGCAAACTGGCGCAAGTCGCCTCGCACGCTCGCCGAGGAATCGCAGGCTTCAGGCACGCTCACGCTGTCATCGTCGTCGTGCACGATCGCGGCGGGCGCGAGCAGGTGCAACGTCAGCATCTCGTGGAGCACGACGAACGCTGTGGTGATATCGGCGGTCACGTCGAGCTGGCCGGCCGCGAACACCCAGGTGGGGTCGGGAAATTCCGGCGGTCCACTCTCGGTACCGGTACCGTACAGCCGCCGCACCTTCTACCTGTACAACGACGGGCAGGAGCTGGCAAAGCGGATCGCCACTTCGAGCTGCGCGTCAGGCACGACCTGGAACGGAAGTACATGTCGGTGACGGGGGAATGAGATAGACATACCGTTGCCTCCATCCCGCTCGCCCCTCCCATCGAAAGCTCCCATGGCGGATTCCACCAGCCGATCGTACGTACCCGCGGCGGGAAAGCACTGGCGCCTGCCGTTCTACGACTTGATGGCCAAGCTGATGGGGGCGGATGCGGCGCGGGCCGTGTTCGTGGAGCAGATGGCCTGCCGGGCGGGCGAGCGCGTGCTGGAGATCGGCTGCGGAACAGGGAGCCTGCTCCTGCTCGTCAAGAAGACGCAGCCCGGCGCGGAGGCCGTGGGGCTGGATCCCGATCCCAACGCGCTGGCGATCGCGCGGCGCAAGGCGGCGCGCGCGAACATCGCCGTTCAGCTGGACCAGGGGTTCGCGGATGACCTTCCCTACCCCGACGCCTCGTTCGACCGGGTGCTGTCCTCCTTCATGTTCCACCACCTGTCGCACGAGGTGAAGGAGAAGACGCTGCGCGAGGCGCGGCGCGTCCTGAAGCCCGGCGGCCGCTTCCACATGGTCGACTTCGCCCCGTCGGGCGCGTCCGGAAAGCGCGGCTTCGCGGCGCACTTCATCCACGCCGACCGCCACCTGCGCGACAACGCCGAAGACCGCGTCCTCACCTTCCTCCGCGACGCCGGCCTGGCCGATGCGCAGCTCCTCGCGCGCCGCCCCTCGCCCATCGGCGCCACGGCGTACTACCAGGCCACGGCGCCCGCCGCGGGGGGCGTGGCCTCGTAGCGCCTCGGGATGCCGGACCCTCTCCCGGCGTGGGGCGGATCGCGGTTATCTTCATCGCGCCTCCGCCCGCCCCCGTCATCCCCATCCACCCACCCTGATGCACCCCGACGTCGATTTCATCCGTGGGCCGCGGGCGATCAAATGGCTCCGCGTGAGCCTGGCCATGGAAGTGGTCCTGATCGCCTCCGGGCTCATCAGCCTGTCCCTCTACCAGAGCCTGCTCGCCGGCGAGCCGGTCACGGATGACCGGATCGCCGCCATCGACACCGCGAACGTCATCCTGGGCGTCGGCAGCCTGGTGGTGACGGTGGGGACGGGCGTCGCCTTCATCCGCTGGCTGCTGCAGGCCCGCCGCAACGCGGTCGCGCTGGGTGCGGGCGAGCTGGTGCATTCACGCCACACGGCGGTCTGGAGCTGGTTCATCCCCATCATCGACCTGTTTCTGCCCTACCAGGTGGTGAAGGAGATCTGGCAGGCCAGCGCCCCCGCCCCCGAACCGGAGGGCGGCGTGCCGGGGGTGCTGCGGGCCTGGTGGGGGTTCTGGGTGGCGGCCACCGTGCTGGCCCAGCTGGGGTTCCGGATGAACTGGGGACTGGGCGAGAATTCGGACTGGGCCGACTACTCAGACGTGGAGCGGGTGATGCTGGCCGCCGCCGTGCCCAGCATCGTTGCCGCCGTGCTGGCGATGCGCGTCGTCCGCGGCCTGGACGACCGCCAGCGCGCCCGGGCCCTGCGCCTGGCCGACGAAACCGTGCATCCCGCCCGGGCGGCGCTGGCCTGACGCGCGCTGGCGAATCGCGGCGCACGATGCCCATCGCCGCATCGTCCGCCCCGCAATCGCATCCAGAAACCTTCCGCTCCATCCCGATCACCTGCACTTTGGATCTGCGCCGAGCACCTTGCCTGATTCATTCACTTGCGGGAGGCCATCATGTGGACGCGGGCAGAAAAGATCGCATTCGGCTCACTGCTACTCGGCCTGCTATCATGCGTCCTCGCGGTCGCCATTCCCGAGGTGAGGCTGCTCATCGGCTTCGACACCCCACCCCAACATTTCGCAGGCCCCACCGCTGACCCGCTCCCGCCTGCGCCGGCCGGCCCTGAAAAACAGGAGGCCCCACCCAGCCGGGGGATCGCCACCTCCCCCGCCCCCGGATCCAGACCGTCGGCACGCCTCCCTTCCGGACAACCGCTCCTGGTCGCGTCCGCCACGGCATCGTCCGTCCTTCCGCCCAGCCGGGTAGCGCGCTACGACGCGGAGATGCTCATGGATGGAGACGGGAGTACCCCGTGGGTCGAGAACGCACCCGGGTACGGGGTCGGCGAGTGGGTCGAACTGCAGTTGGGGGTGGTGCGGACCGTGACTCATCTTCAATTGCGCAACGGCTACAACAAGGGTGCGCGTTTTCGCGAAAACGGCCGTATTCGCAGCATCACCGCTACGTTTTCTACCGGCGATACCCGCACCTTTTTCCTCCGTGACGACGCATCGGAGCAAACGATCACGTTCGAGCCGCTCCCCATCCCGACATCCTTCATCCGCCTGACCATCAACTCCGTGTACGAGGGCACGCGCTGGGAAGACACTGCATTGGGCGACGTTGCCGTGCTCGGCTACTGATCCTGTCTAGCGCGGCACACGCCGCCCATCACAGATTGCGCGGCGACTCTCCCAGCCCCATCCACCGAATCCCGAGGGACGCCCGCATGATCCGCAGACTGCTCCGCGCAGCCGCCGCCGTGGCGCTGCTGGCCCCGTTCTCCGCGCCGCTGGCCGCGCAGCCCACGCTCCCCACGCGCGGCACCGGCACCGTGGTGCTGCGCGCGGCGCGGCTCATCGACGGCACGGGCGCGGCGGTGGTGCAGAACGGCGTGGTGGTGGTAACGGACGACCGCATCGTGGCCGCGGGGCGCGAGGGGAGCGTGCAGGTGCCGGCCGGCGCGCGCGTCATCGACCTGGGCGACGCCACGCTGCTGCCCGGCTTCATCGACACCCACACGCACATCGTGGGGCGCGCGCTGGCCGATCCGGGGAGCGACGAGGCCGCCGTGCGCGACTTTCAGGGGTTCGGCGCCATCCTGGCCACCGCCAACGCGCGCGCCACGCTGATGGCGGGGTTCACCACCATCCGCGTGCTGGGATCGAGCGACTTCGACGACATCGCGCTGCGGCAGGCCATCGACCAGGGCTACGTCCCCGGCCCGCGCATCCAGGCCGCGGGGCACAGCATCGGCATCACCGGCGGGCACTGCGACGAGAACGGCTTTCGCCCCGGGCTGTTCGACGGCGACTACCGCAACGGGATCGCCGACGGGCCGGACCAGATCCGCGCGGCCGTGCGCTACCAGGCCAAGTACGGCGCCGACGTCATCAAGACCTGCGCGACCGGCGGCGTGCTTTCGGAGGGCGACGCGGTGGGCGTGCTGCAGTACTCGCTGGAGGAGCTGACGGCGCTGGTGGAAGAGGCGCACGTGCTGGAGCGGCGGGTGGCGGCGCACGCCCACGGCGCGGAAGGGATCAAGGTGGCGGTGCGCGCGGGGGTGAACTCCATCGAGCACGGCTCGTTCCTGGACGAGGAGGGGGCGCGGATGATGGCGGCGCGCGGCACGTTCCTGGTCCCCACCATGATGGCCGGCGCCGCCGTGGAGCGCGCGGCGCAGAGCGGGCGGCTCACCGGGCTGCGCGCGGAAAAGGCGCGGCAGGCGGGCGCGGCCATGCGTAACGCCACCCGCATCGCGCGGCGCGCGGGGGTGCCCATCGCGCTGGGGACGGACGCGGGGGTGGGCGCGCACGGCGCCAACGGCCAGGAGTTCGGGCTGATGGTGGAGTGGGGCGGGATGACGCCGATGGAGTCCATCGTCGCCGGCACGTCGAACGCGGCGAAGCTGCTGGGGTGGGACAACCGCATCGGCGCGCTGCGGGCCGGCCTGCTGGCCGACGTCGTCGCCGTCCCCGGCGACCCCACCCGCGACATCCACGTGCTGGAGCGCCCGTTGTTCGTGATGAAGAACGGGGTTGTGTACACGCAGCCCTGAACGACGCATCTTGCAGTCGTCCGGCCGCGGACGGGCCGGCGCGCGGGACCTTTCATACAGCAGGCGATCATCCCATGACGGGCATTTACAGCCTTCTCGAAGGCAAAACGCTCTCCGGCCGCTACCGCGTGGAGCGGCTCATCAGCAAGGGCGGCATGGGCGCCGTGTTCCGCGGCACGGACGTTACCCTGGGCCGCAGCGTCGCCATCAAGGTGATCGCGCTGGAGCCCGAGACGCCGGAGCAGGCCGCCAGCCTGCGCGCGCGGTTCCGGCGCGAGGCGCACGCCGCCGGCCGGCTGCGGCATCCCAACGTCGTCACGCTGTACGACTTCGGGACGGACGAGGCGATGGGGCTGGACTTCATCGTCATGGAGCTGCTGGAGGGCGAGGACGTCCAGAGCCGCATCCGCAGGACCGGCCCCCTTCCCTGGCGGCAGGCGTCGCGCATTCTGTACGAGGCGGCGCGGGGCCTGGCGGCGGGGCACCGCGCCGGGCTGGTGCACCGCGACGTGAAGTCCGCCAACCTGTTCCTGGAGTACGACGCGGACGGAAAGCCGCGCACGCGGGTGCTGGACTTCGGGATCGCGCAGCTCAAGGCGGAGGGCACGGGCACCGCCACGCACCTGACGATGTTCGGCCACGCGCCGCTGTCGCCGGCCTACGCGTCTCCCGAGCAGCAGCGCGGCGAGCGCGACCTTACGCCCGCGGTGGACGTGTGGGGGCTGGGCGTGACCGCCTTCGAGATGCTTACGGGCACGCTGCCGTACGCCGAGGCGCAACGCGCCGCGCTGGCCGCCGGCGGCACGGTGCCCACCCCCTCCGTGCGCGCGCTGAACCCGTCCGTGCCCGCCGCGGCGGACGCGCTCATCCGCCGCGCCCTGTCCCTTCGCCCCGGCGACCGGCCCGGGGACGGCGAAGCGTTCGCCCGCGAGCTCTCCGCCATTCGCAGGGCGGCCAGCCCGACCCCGGTTTCCGCGCCAGCCGATCGGTTCGCCGCCGCGCCGGAGCTCATCACCTCCGACCCGGAGCCGGCGGCGGCGGCGCCCTCGCGCTCCGGGTCGATAGACTGGGCCAGGCCGGTGCTGCTCATCACATCACTCGTGGTGATTGTTGGGGTAATTTCCAACGTCGCCCCCGGAACCTCGCCCGTGGGCGGTCCAGACGCCCCGTCGCCCACGATCACACCACGCACGGCGGCGGTAGGAGACGCGACGGAGCAGCAGATCGACCACATCCGCGCGGTCTATCGGGGGATCGAGAACGGCGGGCGGATCTTTCGCCAGCGGCGGATGGAGCTGGGTGAGCTGGCGCGGCGGGAATGGGAATACACGGACAGCGTGTACGCCACGGTGTACGACTACGGAGGCGACATCCAGAAGATCCGCGTCCGCGTGTACCGCGGAAACGATCGCTCGTCGCTGCTGTTCTACTACGATGCCGGCAGCCTGGTGTTCGTGCACCAGGTGGACAGGAGCATCGACTCCACGACCGACGCCGAGGCACGATTCTACTTCGAGGGTCCACGCATGATCCGCTGGCGCGACTACAACAACAACATCATCTCGTCGCACCAACCCGGATTCGCCAT
>DASTVC010000399.1:0-8613 GCA_035759295.1 Longimicrobium sp.
GGCGCGCAGCAGGGGGAGGGCGGCGGCGGCGGCGGCGGCGTAGCGGGCCGCGCGAAAGCCGGTCCGCACGGCGCCCCCGGCGGTGGCGGAGCGCGACTCCAGCCACGCCAGCGCCCGCAGCTCGCTGGGGCTGGACGCCCGGCCCCACACGCGCGCCCACAGCCGCCGGCGGTCTTCCGCGCACCCCAGCGCCGCGTACAGGCAGGTGCTCAGCTCGTCCTGCCCCCCGCGCCCCAGCCGCCCCACCCACGCGCTGCCGGCCGCCGCGTACGCCGCGCCGCTGGCGCGCCTCCACAGGTCCGCCGGCACCCGCCCGTCGTCCAGCGCACGCGCCGCATCCAGCGTCTGCCCCAGCTGCGCGGCGAAGGGGTGGGCCGCCAGCGACGCCGCCACGGCCTCCGTCTCTGCCGGGCCCGCCTCGCGGAGGGCGGCGCCGATCAGCAGCAGGTCGCGCAGCCGCCCCCGCCGGTGGGGGTGGTGCACCACGGTGTGCAGCAGCAGGTGGCGCAGGTGGTCGCCGGGGGCCAGGCGCAGCAGGGCGCGCGCGCCTTCCAGGGGCACGGCGGCGCCCAGCAGGTCCACACGCGGGTCCATCTCGCCGATGCGGAAATGGACCTCCACGGGGACCGAGCGGGGCATCCACCGCGGGGCGTAGTGGTGGTCGCGCGGGCCGGGGGCCGCGTGGTCCTCGCCGTACGCGGCATAACCGGAGTCCTGCAGCGCGGCCAGAAGGGCCGGCGCGTGCGACCGGTCCACCAGCAGGTCCAGGTCGCCCACGTCCAGCGGCGGCGAGCCCTGCAGCGTCACGCCGCCCTTGAGCACGGCGATGCGCCACCCTTCTCGCGCGGCCAGCGCGTCGATGGTGGCGATCTGGGCGCGCGCGGAAAGAACCCGCTGGCTCTCCGTCACCGCCATGCGGTCCAGCTCGCCCTCGCCCGCACCCGCCTCCACCCCCGCGGCGCGCAGCGCGTTGCGCACGGGGAGGGCGCACCCCTCCACGCGCAGGAACAGCCGCCACGCCCCCGCGTCCACCGCCGGCGCGGTGCCCGCGGGGCCGCCGCCCAGCAGCGCCAGCGCCCAGGCGCGCAGCCGCAGCGCCTGCGCGGCGAGCGCCACGGGAGACGCCTCGCCGCTCACGCGCGTGCCCTCGCGGAAGGACGGTCCGCCGACGCGGGGGGGTGGACGCACGAACCGCCTCCGGCGTGGGGGCGCGCGCAGGCGGTCCTCATGGGGGGCAGGCGCGCCGGGGTCAGGTGCCGGCGCGGCCGTAGCGGTCTTCCAGCCGGATCACGTCGTCCAGCTCGGGCGTGCTGACTTCCAGGATCACCGCGTCTTCCAGCGCCTCCACGCGGTGCACGTCGCCGGGGCGGATGGTGATGCAGTCGCCCGGCGCCATCTCGTAGTCGGTGCCGTTGAGGTGGTACACCAGGCGCCCGCTCTGCAGGTACATGGTCTCCTGCTTGCGCTCGTGCTTCTGCAGCGAGAGCGCAAAGCCGGCGTTCACCTCGATGATCTTGCCGGCGTAGCGGTCCTCGTGGGCGAACCACAGCTCCCGCCCCCACGGCTTGGGGACGATGCGGGGGGCGACGAATGGCGATGCGTGGATGTCGGACATGGATACGGCTTGGGGGCGGCGCCGGCGGGGAGCGCTTACGCGTCCCGGCGCAGGATTCGTTTCCAGAACGGGCGCGGCACCGCCAGGGGCGGCACGGGAAGGGGCGGATCCCCCTCCAGCATGCGGCGCGGGTTTTCTTCCATCAGCAGCCGGGCCAGCTTCTCGCCGCCGCGCCGCTCCAGCTCGGCGCGGCACTCGGCGACGGGGCATCGTCCCCGGGCGTGGTAATCGCTGGAAAGATACGAGGCCAGCCCATGCTCCACCAGCCCCCACGCCAGCACCGACGCCGATTTTCCGTAGCGCCCCAGCAGCGATCCGGCGTTCACCTGCAGCGCGGCGCCCATCCGCCGCCACTCCACCGCGTCGGACAGGTCCCGCGCGGCGTTGGCGTAGCGCTCCGGGTGCGCCAGCACGGGCGCCCACCCCGCCATGCGCAGCTCGAACAGCGCCTGCATGGCGTTGGGCGGCGCGTTCATGAACGGGAACTCCACCAGCACCGGCGGCGTTCCCGCCAGCCGCAGGCGCGGGTCCGACAGGTCCGGCGCGGGGACGTCGAGCATGATCTCGGCGCCGCGCAGCACGCGGACCCCGCTCCCCGCCGCCGCTTCCTCCAGCGCCGCCCACCCCGCGTCCAGCTCCGCCAGCCGCTCCGCGAGCGCGGCGGGAGAGGCGGTGAGGGAGCCGTTCACGTGCGGCGTGGCCACGGCCGTGTGCACGCCCTGCTCGCGGAACACGGCCAGCGCCGCCACGGACTGCTCCGCGTCGGCGGCCCCGTCGTCCACGCCGGGGATGAGGTGGTTGTGAAAGTCGATCATCGTCCCCTCCCCTTCCCTTCGCCTGAGGGGCCGCCGCCACCCCGGCGTCGGAGCGGCAGACGCTTCGCCTGATCGCGCATCGGGTGATGTGAACGCCGGGTGCCGCGCGGTCCGGACACCGAAGGACACCCCTCCCCCGCGGTTTGGGGGAGGGGTCGCCGCGAGCCGCGAGGAACGAGCGGCGAAGACGGCGGGGGAGAGGGCCTCCCCGTCGCAGACGGGGCGCGCATCAGGGCCCGCCTCCCGCAACCTTGCAGGAACAGCGAGACAAGCTGGCTTCGCCGCCCTGGAAAAAAACGCGGATGGCCCCCTGCCGTGCTTCCATCCCTCTCCCGTTCCCGATGCTCCTGCACACGCGCGTCGTCACCCGCGGCTGCCTCCGTACCCGGATACCGCACGGTGTCCCCGGCCGCATCATCCGCCTCCCTGCAGGAAAGATCACAGCCCCACGCGTACGCCCAGCGAGGCGTTCAGGTTGAAGACGTCGTCCGTGAAGTGGCGGTTGAGCTCCAGGCTGCCGCGCATCCCCCCCACCAGGTCCATCCGCCCGCGGAACCACACCACTTCGGCCCCCAGCGAATGGAGGACGTCCGAGCCGGGGCCGTCGGTCAGGCGGGGGCGGTAGATGCGCATGCGCGTCCAGTCCACGCTCCACCGGCCGCGGGGAGTGAACGATTCCAGCGCCACCACGCTGCCGCCGCCGCCGTACGCCGCCGGCGAGCCCAGCAGCTGGCCGCCCACGGTGTGCCCCTGGCGGGTGGCGAAGTGGTGGTAGGGAAGCGCCTGGCCCGACCCCTGGTTCAGGTGCGACCGCGCGGTGTTCACCCACTCCGCCCGCAGCGTGCGCAGCGACCCGCCCCGGCGCCAGACCTTGCGCCCGCCCAGCACGTAGCCGGAGGAGCGGTCCGGCTCCATGATCAGGTCCTCCAGGTCGTAGTTGTGGTCTTCGCGCAGGTACTCGCCGTAGAACTCGAAGCGCTCGCCGGGAAGCGTCCAGCGAAAGAAGGCGGCCGCCAGCTGGTTCTCGGGCTCGTTTCTCCCCTCCAGGCTCTCACGGAAGAAGGTCTCCACCGGCCGCAGCAGGTCTTGCGCCTCCACCCCGCCCTCGGGCCACGGCTCGTGGAAAAAGCGGCCCAGCCCCAGCTCCAGCCCCGTCATCCGCGCGGGGAGAAAGACCGCGACGAACCCCGTCATCAGCCGCCGGCTGCCGTGCCCGTGCACGTCGGAGTAGTCCGACTGCCCCAGGCTGCCCCACACCACGCGCCCGTGCACCCGCCCCAGCCCCACGTTCACCGGCCGTGCGGTTCCCAGGAAGGCGTGGGGAAAGCCCGCGGCGTTGGGGCCCAGCAGCAGCGTCTGGTCCACGGCCGTCCCCCACTGCTGGTTGGCGGTGGAGATCCCCGCCGCCACGCCGACCACGTCCAGCCGCAGCGTGCTCTGACCGGGATCCACCCGGACGAAGGATTCGTCGCCGAAGCGCTGGGGAAGGTCGATCTGGCCGGGATAGTAGGGGTCGATGAAGCGCAGCGAGTCCGGCCGGTCGTCCACCAGCAGGGGGAACTCGCGGTTCTGCGACCAGAAGACCAGGGGTTCGATCCGCAGGGAGAGCGCCCTGCCCACGCGCACCTCCACCCCGGCGCTGGCGCTGGCGGTCAGCCCCCGCCCGGCCCACACGGCGCCGTCGTTGGTGCCCTGCGGAAAGGCGGAGTTGAAGACCAGGTCGGCCTGCGGACGGACGCCGCGCACCCGCACGGCCGGCGGCGCGGAGTCGGCCGGGGGAAGGCGGTCGCGCCAGGGGTGTACGGCGGAGGGGTCCGGAAGCAGGCGGTCCACCTCCGCGGGGGAAAAGCCGCGCAGGGTCCACGGGTAGAGGGGAACCTCGCCCGCCACCTGCAGCACGCGCAGGTACCGCTCCGCGTCGCTCCCCACCACCACCGCCTCGTTGCGCACGTCGGGCGTGGCGCGCTGGGCGTGGAGCGGGGCCGCCAGCGCGGCGGCGAGCGCGCAGCAGGCCGCCGCCGGTACCGGCCGGAAACGCATTCGCATCGGTTCTGGGATCGGGATCGGTACGCGCGGCACAAGGCGGGGCGAACATTGGACGATGCTGCCCCGTGATGTTATCATGTGCTGCAAACCGTGTCCAGTCCACGACCTGTCGCGCCCATCCACCCGCCCCGCATGACCCGCCGTCCCCTGCCCGCGCTGCTCGCGCTGGCGCTGCTGGCCGCGCCCGTCCGCCTGTCCGGCCAGGGCGGCGGGGTGCCGTCCGACAGCGGCGCCCCCGCGCTTCCGCCCTCCCCCTTCGCCACGGCGCCCGCTCCGTCCCTCGTGCGCGCGCTCCCCACCGTGGGCGGCGCGGATGAGGAGGCGGCACGCGTGGCGCAGCTGCGGGGCGAGGCGTACGGCGACGGCTTCCTGCTCCGCAGCCCCTCGTCCATGTCGCCGGAGGGCGGGGCGCGGATCGCGGTGCTGGCGCCGGAGGTGCTGCTGGCGTGGAATTCCCGCCTTCCCTCCTCGTTCCTGGACGGGGCGCTGTGGGCGGGAAAGGGGGCGGGGGCGCTGGTGATGGCGGGGGTGGACGTGCAGGTGGGGCCGGTGCGGCTGATCGCGGCGCCGGAGCTGGTCTACTCGGCCAACACGCAGTTCGACACCCTGCTCCCCCCCGAGTGGCGCGGGACCGATCCGCCCACCTACTACCCGGACTGGCAGCGGAACGAGCACTCCATCGACCTCCCCTTCCGCATGGGCGGGGACGCGCTCTCGGGCGTGGGCGCGGGGCAGTCGTCGCTCACGGTGCGCGCGGGGGCGGTGGCGTTCGGGGCGGCGACGGAGAACCAGTGGTGGGGGCCGGCTATCCGCAGCGCGCTGGTGCTGAGCAACCAGGCGCCGGGGTTCGGGCACCTGTTCCTGCGGACGGCGCGCCCGCTGCGCACGCCGGTGGGGCGGGTGGAGGCGCGGTGGGTGGCGGGGGCGCTGCGCGACTCGCGCTTCTACGCGCCGGCGCACGGCGGGGGCGAGCGGGGGTGGCGCACGTTCAGCGGCGCGGCGGTGGTGGTCGCTCCGTCGAGCGGCCTGTCCCTGGGCGTGGCGCGCACTGTCTACGCGCCGGCGGACGGGGCGATGGATGCGCTGGCGGGCGGGGCGCTGGTGTTCACGCGCTGGGACCAGATCGGCGCGATCTATCCCGATCCCTCGGAGCAGATCACCTCCTTCTTCGGGCGGCTGCTGATGCCGCGGGCGGGGATGGAGGTGTACGCGGAGTGGGCCCGCACCCGCCTGCCCATCAACTTCCGCGACCTGCTGGAGGTGCCGGAGCACAGCCAGGGCTTTACGCTGGGGCTGCAGTGGCTGCGCCCCGCGGGGAGTGGCGACCTGCGCCTGCAGGCGGAGCACACCTACCTGGAAGAAAGCCCGACCTACGCCTGGCGGCAGAACGGCAGCTGGTACGCCAGCGACCAGGTGCCGCAGGGCTACACCAACGACGGGCAGGTGCTGGGATCGCCGGTGGGCCCCGGCGGATCGGGACAGTGGCTGGCGGTGGACTGGCTGCGAGGGCGCGGGCGGGCGGGGGTGTACCTGCAGCGCGTGCGCTGGGACCAGGACGCGTACTACGACCAGCCGGGCGGGTTCAACCGCTACCTGGCGTACGACGTGAGCCTGTTCGGCGGGGCGCGCGCGGCGTGGGCGGTGGGCGGCGTGCGCCTGGACGCCGAGTACGCGCTGGAGCACCGCTGGAACATCTTCTATCAGAACGACGCCCTGGAGTTCACGCAGCGAAAGCTGGGCATCCGCGCCCGCAACCACACCCTGCGCCTGCGCTTTACCGCCGCCGCGCCCCGCCTGGGCCGCCTGTACTGATCCTCCGCATCGGCCAGAAGATCGGCCTCACGCAGAGTGAGCGGAGTCAGCGGAGTTTCTCGTGCCGTTTCCTCGGACTTCTGCCGGTTCCGCAAAAGGAACCGGCCTCACACGGAGGGAACGGAGTTTTCTCGTGCCGTTTCGTCCGTTCTCACGGTGTGAAGCCTGACTCATGAGGGGCGGCCGGCGAGGCACGATCCCTGGGGCGTCGGGAACGGGAGCGGGATGGAAGCGCGGCAGGGGGCCATCCGCGTTTTTTTTCGGGACGGCAAAAGTAGCTTGCCTGCTTGATCCTCGAGGTGAGATACGCCTTGAGGTCGCGGCGGAAGCGAAGGCCACGGCGTCGGACGTGGCGGCAGGGGGGTCCGGCCGACCGGCCGGACCCCCCGTATCACTCGATCCCGCTGCAACGGGAGAGGCTACTGGTCCGAGACCCAAACGCAGTTGGGGTCCCCTTCCGCGGGGTCGCAGGGTTGGCCCGCGTCTTCGCCCGAGGCGACCATGTAACCGCTGAGGTTCGCCCGATCCGAGGGGGCGGCCTTGGGTGTCACGGGGGTCTCGGCCGAGCACGCGGCGAGGATGACTGCTGTCGAGAGGAGGGCAGCGCGAGTGAGGTGGGACACGGGGAGCCTCCGGCTGTGAAGGGGGAGTGCCTCGATGGGCGGAATTTTCTCCGGCAAATCAATATTATGTGTCGTATATTCTGTGGTCAAGGATCGTGCAGACAAACCAGTCGTCATGACTGAGCAGCAGATCCTTCAGCGCCAAATCGCGAGGTAAGGCGTAAAGTGGTATTGTGACAGTGTGCGGCGGCGCGGAGCGCGCTGACCGACGACGGGCGGCCTCCGCTGCGAGCCGGGAGTGGGCGATCAGCCGACCGGCTCGCCCCGGAGGAGGGCGGCGAGGCGATCGCGGAAGCGGGCGAGGGAGAAGTGCTCCTCCATCCACCGGCGCCCGGCGCGGCCCATCTCCTCCGCTTTCCGTGGATCGGAGAGCAGGTCCGCCGCGGCGGAGGCGACGGCGAGCGGGTCGCGGGGATCCGTGAGGACACCGGTCTCGCCCGGGCGCACGGCATCGGGGGCGCCGCCTTCGGTGCTGGCGATGACGGGGCGGCCGCACGCCTGCGCCTCGAGGTAGACGATCCCCAGCCCCTCGCCCGTCCACAGCCCGCGGCGGCGCCGCTCCACCCGGCTGGGCATGGCGAACACCCCGCATCCCCGGTACGCCTCCACCAGCCGGGGCACGGACACCCGCCCCGCGAACTCCACCCGGTCCGCCACCCCCAGCGCCGCGGCGCGCGCCTCCAGCGCCGCGCGCGCCGCGCCGTCGCCCACCACCCGCAGCGTCGCCGGCCGGCCCAGCCGCTCCCCCAGCGGACCGAGGGCGCGGAAGAGGACATCATGTCCCTTGTATCCCTCCCCCGGAACCAGCCGGCCGACGATCAGCAGGTCGGGGCCGGCGGGGGCGGGGCCGGGGGTGAAGAGCGAGACGTCCACGGAGGGCGGCACCAGCGCCAGCCGCTCCGCACGGACGAAGGGCGCCACCTGGTCGCGGGTGAACCGGCTGATGGCGACCACCCGGTGCGCCCAGGCCAGGTCCGCGGCCAGGCGGGCACCCGGCCGCCCCCAGACGTCGATGCCGTACGCCCAGGCCCAGCAGCGCGGGCGCGCGGCGCGCCCCTCCACCCCGGCGCGGATGGAGGGGAGCAGCCAGGGGTGCCCGGCGATCACCAGGTCGAAGCGGCCGGCCGCGCTCCCCACCTCTGCGGCCAGGCGCCGCCGCCAGAGCAGCCGCCCGTCCAGCGAGCGCGCCACCCGCCCCCCAGCCGGCGCCAGCCCCCGCGCCGCGATCCCATCCACCTCCACCTCGCCGGACTGGCGGACGCTCCACACCTCCACCCGCGCGCCCATCGCTCCCAGGCTGCGCGCGATCTCCCACGTCACCGCTTCCAGCCCGCCCGTCCGGCTCCAGTCGAAGACGGGAAGGAGCACGCGCATCCCGCTCGCCACGCTCGAAAGCGCCGCATCGCCGCCTCGCACGATCATCCCGTCGCTCACGAGGCGCCCCCGCCCGCCGGACGGACGGCGCGCAGCGCACGGAGCCGGCCCAGGACGAAGGCGCGGACCGCCGGGTCCAGCGCCACCAGCACCAGCACCCCGCCGGTCCCCAGCAGCACCGCCCAGCCGACGAAGCCCGCCCAGTCGTGCCCCCAGCGCGCCCGGCCCGCCACGACGCCGCCGGCAAGCAGGAGCAGGTACACGGCCCACCCCGCGCCCACCCGCCACCGCGTGGGCCCATCCTCCGCGCCCAGCCGGCGGTCGAGCC
>DASTVC010000400.1:0-2330 GCA_035759295.1 Longimicrobium sp.
AGTCGGCGCCAACTCTTTGCCTGAAAGTAGTTTGCGGAGCGGCGCCTCCCTCAGGAAGTCAACGCTTGTGGACGGTTTGGCAACACCTCTGAGGGAGCGCCACACCGAACGCGAACCCACACAAACGCGTGCGCGCGACCGAAGGATCTCGTCTGCCCCCACGCACGGCTGGAGATCCGAGCACGCAAGCCAGCCTCTCGAATCGTGGGGCTGGACCGGTGCATCACAGCTTGCCCACGCGGTCAGAAAGAAGGTCCTTCGGTCGCGCGCAATCGATTCTGCAGGTTCAGGTTACGTGCGGCGCTCCCTCAGGATGACTGGCCTTTTCGGTGCGGACAGGCGAGGAGCGCTGAAGGCGGTTCGGGATGGAAACATCCTGCGCCGCGGACGCGTCGCGAAGCTTGGCACAGAGGCCAATCCGCCATTATTATTGGCGACAAGGGTTCCGCACCGTTCTCCGCGGCACCCATCGAGACCCCCCTGCTCTACGATACCCGCCATGCGCAAGCTCCTGATTCTTCCGCTCCTGTTCGCGGCTGCCTGCGACGGCGCCAGCGGCCCGTCCGGCAGCGCCCAGCTCTCCGCCGCCGACGCCGCCGAACTGAGCCGCGCCATGTTCTCCATGGCATCCGGCTTTGCCAGCGGCGGCCTTCCCGGCGGTCTGGGCTTCGATACGGCGCCGATGGATCAGAACACCTTCACGGCGCCGATCCACGAGTCCGCCCCCTGCAGCCCCAGCGGCAGCACCGACATCGACGGCACCCTCACCCTCGGCTTCGACGACATCAGCATGGGGATGACGCTGGAGGCGGACGTGGCCGTGACGCCCAATGCCTGCGCGCACCGCATGCAGGACGGCGGCATCATCAAGATCAGCGGCGATCCGGACCTGGACGTGCACCTGACGCTTGCCGGCGGCGCGGGCGACCAGCTCACCGGGCTCAAGGTGACGGAGACCGGCGCCTTTACCTGGACGCGCGGCGGCGCCTCCGGCCGCTGCATGGTGAACCTCGCCTCGCTGCTGGACGCGCCCACGCAGATGGTCACCGTGTCTGGCACCTTCTGCGGCTTCCCCGTCTCCGAGACCTTCCCCCTCACCGAGGGCTGATCCACCGTCGGCGTGAATGGATGCGATGCGCCCCGCCCGGTTCGCCGGGCGGGGCGCTTTCCTTTTGTTATCGCGGACAAACGCGAGAGGGAACGGCACGAGAAAACTCTGCTGACTCTGCTAACTCTGCGTGAGGCCACTCTTTGCATGCGTCGGCAGAACGCGCCGGAGTTGCGGCATCACGATCCCGGTTCTTGCGGAGAGGAACGGCTGTCGCAAAGCTGTGCGCGCACCTTCTTTCGGGGATGGGATGATGAAACGCTCGATCCTGCTCACCTGCACCGCGCTTCTGCTGGCGGCGTGCGCCTCGGGCGCTGACGTTGCGGAGGACGACGCAGCCGCGGATACCGCCGTGGTCGACGTGCTGGGCGGGGCGCCCGCGCAGCCCGCCGACAGCACCAACAGCCACACGCCGTGACGAACGCCTCCGCGCCGGCCGCCCCGTTCCTCACGGCGCAGTGGCGCTGGCTGGCGATGCTGAACTACGAGGTGGATCCCGCCCTGCTGCGTCCGCTGCTCCCTGCCGGGACCGAGCTGGACGCGTGGGGCGGCGTTACGTACGCCAGCGTGGTGGGATTCATGTTCCTCGACACGCGGGTGCTGGGAATCCCCATCCCCTTTCACCGCGACTTCGAGGAGCTGAACCTGCGCTTCTACGTGCGGCGCCGGGGGCCGGAGGGGTGGCGGCGGGGCGTGGTGTTCATCAAGGAGATCGTGCCGCGGTTCGCCATCGCCGCCGTGGCGCGCGTGGTCTACAACGAGAACTACGTCGCGCTCCCCATGCGGCACCGGCTGGAGATTTCCGCGGAGGCCGGGGGGACGGTGGAATACGGCTGGCGGATGGGCGAAAGATGGTGCGGCGTGCGCGCGGAGGTGCGCGGGCCGGCGCGGCCGCTGGCGGAGGGATCGGAAGAGGAGTTCATCACCGAGCACTACTGGGGATACGCCCGCCAGCGCGACGGCGGCACCGTGGAGTACCAGGTGGAGCACCCGCGCTGGAACGTCTGGCGCGCCGAATCGTTCGCGCTGGACTGCGACGTCGCCGCGCTCTACGGACCCGGCTTCGCGGAGTCCCTCGCCGCCCCGCCCCGCTCCGCGCTGGTCGCCGACGGCTCGAAGATCATCGTCCGGAAGGGCCGGCGGATGGACCCTCACCCGGTCCCTCACCCGCTCGCCTAGGCTCGCACCCTCTCCCGCAAGCGGGAGAGGGTATAAACGTCGC
>DASTVC010000401.1:0-5585 GCA_035759295.1 Longimicrobium sp.
GTCCTTGTCTATCGGGTTCTGGAGGCGGTCCGTCCGGACGCCCCCGGATTCAGAATGTTTCGCCGGCTGTTTCCGCCGGACGTGCCACACTTCAAGGCAGCTTGCGGGCCGAGGCGTGGCATGGACTGGCGAACGCCGTTATATGGTTAATTTGCAATGACTTAAACTCAAATTCATGTCAATTAAGGTGGATAGAGATGGGGCATGGGATTGGGGCTGCACAGGTACAGTCGTGGAGCGCGTGTCCCAAGCAGAAATTCGGAAAAAAGCCGGAAGGATTTGCAATGGGTCAGGTGACCTACGGCGGAGCCCTCACCCGGCTCGTTCCTCGCCTGCCCTCTCCCGCAAACTGCGCGGGAGAGGGGATAAACGTCGCAAAGGCCTCCTGCGCGTTCCCTCGAATCTGTCATTTCGAAGGAGTGCACAGACGGCACCTTCCCGCATCACTGGAGAGAGCGCGCGACTGAAAATCTACTATCGGATGCTCGTGGATGGATCGGCGCGAGGGGCCGTCGGGATCATCCGGCTGCGGCGCGGCCGCGGCATTGGGGCGGGCTGCCGCGTCAGGGTTCGAGCAGGCGGAGGGTAGATCCTTCGGCCCTGCAACCGGTTGGGTATGCCGATGGACCGGCGTGGCCGGGCCTCAGGATGACACGGTGGGGCGTGTCGTAACGAGCAGTTGAAGCCCCGTCCGGCGAGGAACGAGCCGGACGGGGCTTATCGCTTTTGCAGCAGCGGGTTCACCCGCTCATCGCCGCACGCTGTTCGCCTGCAGGGCGTCGAGGGCGGCTTCGAAAAAGCGGCGGCGGGTGTCGCGCTCGGCGGCGCCGGGGAGGTGCTCCTGGTGGAAGGAGATGACCGTCTTCTGCTCGCCAGAGGGCGTCACGCGCACCTGCAGGGTCGAGGCGCGGGGCCAGCCCTCCGGATGCAGGGTGATGCGCAGGTGGCTGCCGGGCTTGAACACGCGCACCTCGCCCGCCGATCCATCCTGCAGCGTGTACTTCTCGCCCTTCTCCCAACGCGCCGCGCCGCCCAGCCACGCGCGGACGCCCTCCGGCGACATCAGCAGCTGCCACGCGTCATCCACGGAGATGGGCAGGGTGCGCTGGACGCCGATCTGGAACCCGGTTTCCGCCGTCTGCCCCACCGCACGCTTGCCTTTGCGCCGCTCGTAGTCGACCGCCAGCATCTGCATCCACCAGCCGCTCTCGACGCCGAGATCCTGCAACTGGGCCACGATTTGTTTGTGCGGGAGATCGGCGGCGCCGCGCGCATCCAGCAGCGCCTCCCACTCCGCCGGCGCGCGCCCCGTGGCCGCGCGCACCGCATCATCCGAGATCCCCGCGCGTTCTTCGCTCATGGCTCCAGAGGTGGAGGGTTGATGATCCTTATCATCATCCTCCACCCGCGCCATCGCAATGCTGGCGGGCCTCCGCGGCAGCGGCCCTCACCCGGCTCGTTCCTCGCCTGCCCTCTCCCGCAAACTGCGCGGGAGAGGGGATAAACGTCGCACACGGCCGTCGCACGTTCCCTCAAGCCTGTCGAAGGAGCGCACGCCTGGCGCTCTCCGCTTGGCTGGAGTTTGCGCGCGACTGAGAAATCTCCTGTCGGTGCTCGTGGATGGACCGGCGCGCGGGACCATCGGCATCGTCCGACTGCGGCGCGGCCGCGGCATTGGGACGGGCTGCCGCGTCAGGGTTCGAGCAGGCGGAGGGTAGATCCTTCGGCCCTGCAACCGGTTGGGTATGCCGATGGATCGGCGTGGCCGGGCCTGAGGATGACATGGCGCGGGGTGACGTAACGAGCAGTTGAAGCCCCGTCCGGCGAGGAACGAGCCGGACGGGGCTTATCGCTTTTGCAGCAGCGGGTTCACCCGCTCATCCACCGGCCGCCGTGGGTCGGCCTTCCCTTACGTCGCGCCGGGAAGCGGGCCGCCGTGGCCGCCATGGCGATCGCCCCAGCTACGCCACCAGGCGCGGGTGCCCAGGCCCAGGTAGCCGGCGACGCGCCACGCGGCCAGCAGCAGAAGCTGCATCGCGATGATGCGGCCGTCGAAGTTCACCGAGGCGATGCCGGCAAAGATCAGGTTCAGGTTGAGCAGAATGGCGCAGATGGCGGCGGGCACCAGCATTACGCCGGTAAGGAACGCCGTGGCCACGGCCACCTCGGCCAGCGGGATGAGGATGCAGAGCACCGCATCCATCCCCGTGGCCACCAGGATCTCGGCCACGCGCGGGTAGAAGGGGAACGGCGCCGGCGTGTGGCCCTCGGCGACCGCTTCGAGCAGGGATTCGAGGGCGTCGCCGCGCAGCCAGCCGCCGCGCAGCTTGGCGATGCCGAAGTGCATCCAGATGGAGGCGAGGTACATGCGCAGCACCAGCCACGCGGGCGAAGCAACGGGGCTGCGGAAGGGCCAGGAGATCAGGCCGAGAGGCCGGGAAGTGCGGGCACGCATGGGAGTGCATCCTGTCAGTGGGAAACATCGTCCTGCTTCCGCCTGACAGTATGCGCCCTACACCCCCCGCTCCGTATGAGGAGAACTACCCAATCGCACGCGCGGCATCCCCTGATCCCCCGTACCGTAACCCCGCACAGGCCGTGGGCGAACGTGCGGGGGATTTCCCTTCGTCGCGCGAAAAGGGCCCCGGATCGCCCCGGAGCCCGCGGTAATCATCAGTCTCATACGAAGTCCGGAAATAGGGCACCGATAGAGCGGACGGTGTCATTCTGAGAGAGGCGCGCGCTCGGTCCCCTCCCAGTCGCACCCTTGCCTGTGCGCCGACCGAAGAATCTCTACGATGGGCGCACGGTCCTGTCGGCTACGTCGGCCTCGGCGCGAGAGGCGCCCGTTCCCGAAAAAGATTCTTCGGTCGGCGCACAGGCCCTGGAGGGTGAAGACGGTTTTGCGCGGCGCCTTCCTCAGAATGACAGCGATCTTCTAGACGCAAGTCTTTTTGCGGATTCGGTATCACACTGGCGGATTGGTTTCCTGAGGGAGGCGCTACTCAATACCTGATGCCAGGGAGGTATTTTGGCGCCGACCGAAGGATCTCGCCGGCATAGCCGAGGGGCCGGCCTCGACGCTCGACGGCTGGCCCCACAGTGACGGAGCGAAGATCCTTCGGTCGCGCGCAAGCGGTTGTGAACGTTCAAGTTCCGCGCGGCGCTCCCTCAGGAAGTCAACGCTTCGGCAGAGGTTTGGCAACACCGTCTCAGGGAGGCGCTTCGGATGGGGATCCAGCTAGAACGGGTAGCGCTCCGTGGGCTTAATGAACTGCACCTCCGCGCCCACCGGCTCTCCGCCGCTCTTCAGCGGATAGACCGGGAACTCGCCGTCCCCGAAGCCGCTGGAGACGAACGGCATCTCCACGCCCTCGAAGGTGGCGACTCCATGCGTCTCCGCGGCGTCGAGCGCCGCCCCGATGGTCTCGGTCCAGCGCTGCTCGTCCTTCAGCGGCTCCACCGCGCCGAACCGCTCGGCGTCGCAGACACCGGTGCGGCCCACGTCCGCCCAGACGGCGCCCGCCTTTCGCCCCAGCTCCGGCTCCGCGCCCGCCCGGGCGATCCGCAGGCGGGAGATGCGCTTGTCGGTGCCGTAGTCCATCACCTTCACGGAGATCGTGTAGGTGCCGGGCTGCACCTCGAGGGCAAGACAGGCGTCGGGATCGGGAAGATAGCTGGCGTCGCCGATCATCAGCTGGCCGCTCTCCACCGAAAGCGTGGTGAAGGCAAGCCACTCCGTTTCGCGGCCGCGCGTTCCCGTCGCCGGGTTGGCCGTCCAGGCCGGGCTCAGGACCGCATCGACGTGCTCCGTCATCCTTACGTCCCCTCGTTCGATGTAGATGACGCGGCCGGCTCGTCGTCGACGCGCGGGCGGGGGTGCCAGGTGACCTCTTCCACGCCGGCGCGGTGGTTGAGCAGGCGCGCGCAGACGAACAGGAAGTCGGACAGGCGGTTGAGGTAGGTGAGCACGTCGGCGCGCACCTCTTCCTCGTGCGCCAGGCGCACCACGGCGCGCTCGGCGGTGCGGCAGGTGGTGCGGGCCAGGTGCGCCCGCGCCGCCGTCTCGTGCCCGCCGGGAAGGATGAAGGTGCGCAGCGGCGGCACCTGCGCGTCGTACGCGTCCAGCAGGCGCTCCAGGCGGCGCCAGTCCGTCTCGCCGATCCGCTGCGGCAGCTTGTACTCCAGCCGGCTGTCCGGCGGCGTGGCCAGCTCGGCGCCCAGGTCGAACAGGTCGTTCTGCGCCTGCCGCAGCTCCGCCGCGATCTCGTCGTCCGCGGGGAGGGCGACGACGAGCAGGCCGAGGGTGGCGGAGAGCTGGTCCAGCTGCCCGTACGCCTCCACCCGCAGGTGGTCCTTGGGCACGCGCTGGCCGCCGAAGAGCGAGGTCTCTCCCCGGTCTCCCCCGCGCGTGTACAGCTTGGACTTCTTCGGCATTGGAATCCGGTCAGCGCCCGGCGACCAGCTGCAGGTAGCGCAGCCGGCCCGACGCGTAGAGGTCGATGGTGTGCCGCACGGCGTCGCGAAAGTCGTCGGCCATGTGCTGTCCCCACGCCGCGTCCAGCGCGCGGATGCGCGGCGCGAAGTCGCGGTCGTAGGTGGACGCGAACAGGCGCCGCATCACCCCGGCACCCACGTGCGTGAAGTCCGCGGGCGCGCCGCGGAGCGTGAATCCGGCGGCATCGATGGCGTCCAGCAGCTCGCCGTCCGTCATCCAGTCCGGGCTGCTCCAGTGGTGCCGCAGCTCCGCGCGATCCGCATCATCCGCCGCGTCCGTCAGCACCCAGTCGTCGAAGGCCAGACGGCCGCCGGGGGCGAGGATGCGGTGCATCTCCCGCAGCGCCAGGCGCTTGTCGGGGATGTGGTAGAACATGTTGAAGGTCCACGCGCAGGTGAACGCCCCGTCGCGCGCGGGGATGCGCTGCGCGTCGCCCAGCAGGTAGGCGATGCGCCCCGCCGATCCGCCCAGCGACGCCGCGGTACGCAGCTGCAGGGCACTCACGTTCAGCCCCACCGCCCGGCAGCCGGCCTCCGCCGACAGCTGCCGCACCGCGCCGCCGACGCCGCACCCGACGTCGAGCACCACGTCGTCCGGACCGATGCCCGCCATCCGCGCCAGGCGGCGGGTGCACTCGCGGGCGCCCTCTACCCAGCGGGCGCCGTCGCCCCAGACGCCGGCGTCGTCCACCATGGGCGGATGCAGCTGATCGCCCAGCATCAGCCCCACGATCCCCGTCCCCGGCAGCTGCACCCCGTCCAGCCAGGCGGCGTCGTAGTACTCCCCCGCCCGTTTTCCCGAGGGATCGGCGATTTCGCCCTGGTGCATGCCCTGTAACGGTCCGTGACAGCCGGGGCGCCCTGGCGCCGCGATCCTGGCGAAAACACGCGCCCCGGAGAGGGCCGCGCGCGGCGGACAACCTAGCGCGTGCGCGCGCCGCGCCACAACCCGATGCGGCCACCGCGCCGCGCCCCGCCGGACCGCGGCGGGCGCATCCCCAAAGCCGCCGATCGTAACGCGGAGATACAGCTGCAATCCTGCGTTACGGCGGATCCTTACACCCCCGCGCCGAAAACGAGGCGCCCCC
>DASTVC010000402.1:0-2560 GCA_035759295.1 Longimicrobium sp.
CGCGAGAGCAGCACCTGCGGGCGCTTCGGAGCCAGCCGTGCCGCCTCGTCCGCGGCGAAGCGCGCGTCCGCCATCCGCCCCAGCCGCTCCAGCGCGAGGGACATGGCGTGGAAGACGGAGGCGCGCGCGCCGCCGAGCTCCACGACCTCCTTCAGGTAGCGCAGCGCGAAGCGGTCGTCGCCCTTCCGCAGGCCGATGAGGGCGAGGTGGAAGCGGGCGTCGAGGTTCCGCGGCTGCAGCTCGGCCACGCGGCGGAATTCGCGCGTCGCCTCGTCGTACATCCCCGTCTTGTAGAAGGCGATCCCCAGGTTGCGGTGCTCGTCGATGCGCGCCTGGGGCACCTCCTTCACCTGCGCCTGCCGCCGGCCCACGGGGTGCGCGAAGCCGGCCTGGATGAGGCCGAAGAGCGCCTTGCCCACGTCGAACTCCACCATCCCGCTCTCGTCGATCAGCTCCTGCACGCTCCGCTTGCCGTCGACCAGGGGGACGATGCGGTGCTGCTCTTCCGAAAGCTCCACCCCCTCCATCGGCTTGCCGCGGTCGATCTCGAAGACCAGGTCCAGCGAGGGGATCTTCTTCTCGATCAGGCTCCACTCGTCGATGCGGCGGGCGCCTTCGAGGAGCAGGTTCTCGGGGTTGATGGAGACGCGCATCGCCCCTTCCTCGGGCCGCTGCTCGGCCTCGAAGTAGAAGGAGCCCTGCGACCAGGTGAAGAGGTAGTAGACGGCCTCTTCGATCTGGATGCGGATGTACTGCTCCAGCTGGTCGCGGGTGATGGCGCCGCGGCGGATGAGGATCTCGCCCAGGCGGCTCTTGGCCGGGTCGCGCGCCTGGTCGTCGATGGCGTCCGTAAGCTGCTGCGACTGGATGAGCCCGTTCTTCACCAGCAGGTCGCCCAGCCGGTCGCGCCGGTTGACGATGCTGGCGTAGGTAATGCGCCCGCGCTCGAAGAAGATGTAGCCGAAGTTGCTGCGGTCGGTCAGCGACAGGCAGCCGGTCTTCTGCCCCATCGCCAGCAGCTGCAGCACGTCCGGCAGGCTGGCTTCCTTGAGGTTTCCCTTGATCGCCATGTCAGGCCAGCTCCTCGATCAGGCGATCCTCGAGGGCCAGCCAGTCCCACGCGGCCTTCTCGGGGTTCCAGTACCAGCGGTCCACCTGCGGCTGCGCCTTGACGGCCTCTTCGGCCTTGCGCTCCGCCGCCGCCTTCGCCGACACCAGCAGCGCCTCCGCCTCGCCGACGCGGTCCGGGTCGCTCAGCAGCGGCGACTTGGCGGAGTCGGAGCGCATGGTCTCCAGCGCGCCGCGGATGTCGCGCAGCTTTTCCACGTCCGCGGCGAACGCGTCCAGGATGGCGTCCATGTCGGGCGCGGAGTCGGCGTCCAGCGCGGCCTCCAGCCGGCGGGTGCGGATCCCCTCGCCTTCCCAGCGCAGGATGGCCTCCGCCAGCCGCTTGCGCCACGGCGCCGTCTCCACGATCTCCTCGACCGTGGCGGTGATGTCGCTCAGGAACGCGCTGAACTCGTCGGGCGTGTGCGGCGACAGCTCCGGCTGGTTGAGCGCGGCCACCTCGTGCGCGCTCAGCGTGCCGCCGCGCTCCGTCTGCGCCGCGCCCACCCGCTCCACCGCCTGCACCAGCCCCGCCGCGTCAGAGACCGGCAGCCGCGCGATCTCCGCCGCGGCGCCGTCGACGAGGGTGATGCCGCGCTGGTCCGCCGCGCGCCGGGCGATCTCCTGGCGCGAGTGGTCGCCCTCGTCCGTCGCGGACGGCAGGTCCACCGCGAGTCCCCGGACGAAGCGGACGCGCAGGTCCGGCTCGATCCCCGGCAGGTCCGCCGCGGACGATTCGCCCGCCAGGACGATCTGCGCCGTCCACTCCAGCTCGTCCCACAGCGCCAGCAGCTCCTGCTGGGTGCGCGCCTTGCCGGCCAGCGCCTGCACCTCGTCCAGCAGCACCAGCTCCGCCTCCAGCAGCTCGTCGCGCAGCGCGTCCATCGACCCGCTCCCCACCGCCGCCGACACGCGGTCCACCAGGCTGTCTGCGGTCAGGTACAGCACGCGCACGTCCGGCCGCACGGCCAGCGCCAGCGCGCCCATGGCCTGCAGCAGGTGCGTCTTGCCGCTGCCGCGGGCGCCGTGGATGAAGAGCGGGTTGTAGGCGGCGCGGGGGGCCTCGGCCACACGGCGCGCGGCGGCCGCGGCCATCCGGTTGCCGGGGCCGACGACGAACGTCTCGAAGGTGAAGCGCGGGTCCTGCTGAAAGATCATTTTCGCGGTGGAAAAAGGCCTTCTAACCTAATCGTGTCCCCGGTCCGGCGCGAGGCGGGGGTGGCTGACGCGGGTCTCCCGGCTCGACGAAGGAGATCACGCTGGCGCCCGACGCGGCGCCCCCTTACTCGCTCAGGCTCGCACCTCCCCCAAAAACCCCTGGGGGAGGTGGACTTCGGTCGCGCTGCGAAAAGCATCGAACTGCGTCCGCGGGGTGCCCCTCCCCCGGCCCCTCCCCGTTCGTTCCTCACGGAGAGGGGAGGTCGCCGCCGACGGATCAGGCTCGACGACATGC
>DASTVC010000403.1:0-2132 GCA_035759295.1 Longimicrobium sp.
CTCTCCGTGAGGAACGAACGGGGAGGGGCCGGGGGAGGGGCACCGCGCCGGGACGCGGAGCCTGCCGGGAACGCACGACGCCGGATGTTTGTCGCAGAAGGTAGCAGAAGAAGGCGCGAAACCGCGCCCGGGTGTTCTTTCTTCAACGTGGGGCCTGCGTTACATTGAGCACCGACTTCGACCTGGTTGAGCTGGCAAAGCGCGGTCCCGTGCACTTCATGGGGATCGGCGGGGCGGGCATGGCGCCGCTGGCCGAGATGGCGCTGCTGCAGGGTGCGCGCGTCACCGGCTGCGACTCGTCCCCCGGCCCCAGCACGCAGCTGCTGGAAAGCCGCGGGGCCGTCGTCTACCAGGGCCACGACCCGTCGCACGTGGAGGGCTGCGCCGCGCTCATCATGACCGCCGCCGTCCCCGCCGACCACCCGGAGCTCGTGGCCGCGCGCGCCGCCGGCATCCCGGTGCTCAAGCGGGCGCAGGCGCTGGGCGCCATCGTGAACCACGCCACCGTCGTCGGCATCGCGGGCACGCACGGAAAGACCACCACCACCACGCTCACCACCTGCGTCCTGGACGCCGCCGGGCTGGACCCGACGGGCTTCGTGGGCGCGCGGGTGCCGGCGTGGGGCGGCAACCTGCGGCGCGGCGGCGACAGCGTGTACGTGGTCGAGGCCGACGAGTACGACCGCTCGTTCCACCAGCTGCGCCCCACCGTAGCCGTGGTCACCACCCTCGAAGCCGACCACCTGGACATCTACGGCTCCCTGGACGCGGTCGAAGAGGCGTTCCGCATCTTCGTCGACTCCGTCCCCGCAGACGGGCTGATCGCCGGGTGCGCGGACGACCACGGCGCCGCGCGGCTGCTCAACACGCTCAGGGGCGGTCCGGAGCGTATCGTCACCTACGGCCTGAGCGCCGGGGCCATGCTCCGCGCCGAGGACGTGCAGGCCTCCGCGGGCGACGTGACGTTCACCGTCCGCGAGCGCGGGACCGTGCTGGGCAAGGCGCACCTGGCCGCGCCGGGGCTGCACAACGTGCGCAACGCCCTGGCCGCCGTCGCCGTCGCGCGCCGCTTCGGGGTGCAGTGGGATGCGATCGCGGACGGTCTCGCCTCGTACCGCGGCGTCGACCGCCGCTTCGAGACGCTGGGCGAGGCGGAGGGCGTGCTGTTCGTGGACGACTACGCGCACCATCCCACGGAGGTGCAGGCGACCATCGCCGCCGCGCGCGCGGGACATCCGGATCGTCGTCTCGTGCTCTGCTTTCAGCCGCACCTGTACTCGCGGACGCGGGACTTCGCGCGCGAGTTCGGCCAGGCGCTGGCGCAGGCGGACGTCCTGTTCCTCACGGACATCTACGCCGCGCGGGAGAAGCCGATCGACGGCGTGACGGGGGAGATGATCCTGGCCCACGCGCAGGGCGGCCACGCCGACGTGCGCTACGTGCGGGACCGCGCGGACGTGGTGGATGCCGTCGCCGCCGAGCTGCGTCCGGGCGACCTGTGCGTGACCATGGGCGCCGGAAACCTCGACGTCGCCGCCCGCGAGCTGCTGCAGATGCTCCGCGGCGGCGCCTCGGTGGCCGGACGATGAAGCGCCGCGCCCGCCTCGCGCTTCTCGGCCTGGTCGCCGCGGCGGCGGGATCGTCGCCGTTCTGGGCGCCGCCCGCGCTGCGCCGCGTGCCGCTGTTCGACGCGGACCGGGTAGAGGTCGCCGGATCGCGCCTGCTAGCGCCGCACGAGATCGTCGCCGCGTCGGGGGTGCGCATCGGCGCCAGCGTGTGGACGGACCCGGCCGCGTGGGAGGCGGCGCTGCGGCGGCATCCCGTGATCGCGGACGCGAAGGTGGAGCGGCGGTTTCCGTCCACGCTGCGCATCCGCGTCACCGAAAAGTGCCCCGCCGCCTTTGTCGCCGCCGGTACCCTGCGCCCCGCGACGGCGGAAGGCGAGATCCTGCCGGTCGACCCGGCGCGCGTCCCGGTCGACCTGCCGCTGGCCGGCACCGCGCCCGACACCGCGACCCGCGTCCGCGACAGGGCGACCCTCCGGCTGCTGGCCGAAGCCGGCCGCCTGGCGGACGCCGACCCCGTGCTGATGGCGCGCGTAAGCGAGCTGCGCACCGGCGCCGACGGCTCTA
>DASTVC010000404.1:0-3156 GCA_035759295.1 Longimicrobium sp.
ATTCGGCCCAGCCAAGGGTCATGCGAGGAGCGTCCGTGGACGCGGCTGCGTCCCACGGGATCCACCCTCGCATCCGCGCGGCCGCCGCGAGGTCCGGGCGGCGCGCCAGCTCGCGGTAGGCGCGGACGAGCGGGCCGTCGCCGGCACGCGGCACGGCGAGGCGCGAGCGAAACTGCTGGATGCTGACTCTGGACATGGCGGATCTCTTTGTGTGAGTGGATGCCGGGCGATCCGGCGGGCGGTACCGGCGCCGCGGACGATCCGTCCCGCCGCGGCAGCGGGGAATCACGAGGTCGACGGGCGCGGCGAGAGGGAGACCGGCGTACCGTTCGCGCAGCGCCATCCCGCGCGTCAGCCCGGGACGGCGGGCGATGCGCAGGATCGTTGTTTCGCGCTATCACCGGTACACCGCGGGGACGGACGGCCGCCGCGCGGGACGAACCGCGTTCGCACGCGGGCGAGAGGCGACGGAGGAATCGCGCTTTTCCGTCCGCGGAGTAGAAAGGGCGATGATCGGCCCCCGGGTCCGCGCGGGTTTTCGCCCGCATTCAGGCATCCGGCTCTGGCGCGCCGCCGCCGCACGCGCAAACTTCTCAGGCAGGCGCTCCGCTGCGTCGGAGCCGATCCGCATCATCCACCGCTGTTCCGCCGTCCACTCCCGAAAACCGCGAATCGTACGATGGAAACACGAGTGCTGGTGCGCGTACAGGCCAAGGGCGGCAAGTTCATCGGGCCGGATGGCGGCTACTCGCTGGTGACGCTGCGGGAGGTGGTGACGGGCGAGTTCCTGGCGCAGCGCATCGCCACGGGCGGCTCCGGGAACCTGTCGACCACGTTCACCCCCGGCGCCTCGCGCGAGGTCATCGTCACGCCGGGCGATTCCGGTGACACCATTAACTGGCTCTCCGCGCCCGCGGGGCAGTCCACGGCGGGGCTGCTGGCCACGCTGGATCTGCAGCGGGCCACGCTGGTGGAGTTCTCGGCGACCACGCTGGCCAACGGCATCCCCAACGGCCACGAGGTACGGCAGCAGATGTGGCTTACCCCCGGTGTGCACCTGGACCAGGAGCCCGGCGTGGTGCTGGTGATCCCCGGCCTGAACGTGCAGATCCTGTCCCCCGACGTGGCCGCCGAACCCGCGGGGACGGTTACGGTGACGGCGTGGGTGTCGATGATGTGCGGCTGCAAGATCGCCGACACGGCGGGCTCGGCGTGGGTCCCGTCGGAGTTCCAGGTGAGCGCCCGCCTGCGCGCCGTCGGCGGCGACTGGATGAGCGAGACGCCGCTCGCCTTCCAAACGACCAGCACCTTCGGCACGTCCGCGCCCATCACGCTCCCCGCCGGCGCCGGCAACTACGAGCTGGTGGTGGATGCAGTGCAGGCCGCCGAGGGGAACGTGGGAAGCGCGTCGTACTTCTTTTCCGCCACCGGCTCGCCAGGCGTATGCTGATCACCTGCCCCGACTGCCAGCGGGAGAGCTCCGCCGCGGAGCCTGCCTGCATCCACTGCGGCCGCCCTGTCTCGCCGACCCCTCCACCGGGGGAGGAGGCGCCCGCGGTCCGGCAACACCCGCGTTCTGGTCTGGCCGCGGTTACGCCCCGCGCGGTGCTCCAGTGGATCGCCGTTGCGGCCGTGGTCGTGCTGTCGGCCGTGTTCTGGCTGTACGACGGCCTCTCGGAACAAAACGTCCTGCTGATCTCCGCGCTCACCCAGATCGCTGCCGGCGTGGCCATTCTGCTGATGGCCATGCAGGCAGCGGCCGCCGCACACAGGCGCGCAGACTGGCGGGTATGGCTGAACGTCGTGGCGGGGTGTCTCATTCTCCTGGCGGGCGCCCTGAGCCTGACCCTCGTCGTGCGGTAACGCAGGCCCGGCTCCATCCGGCCCGCTTGCGACAGACGTCCGGCGCGGGTCCCGCTCGCCGGCGCCCCTCTCATCCTCTGACGAACCGTCCATGCCCGCCGCCCTGCGCTGCCCCACCTGCTCCGCCCCGCTGGACCTGCCGTCCGAGCACGCGACGATGACCCGCTGCACCTACTGCGGCGCGGCCATCCTGCTCACGGAGCGCGGCGGCAGCGTGCAGGCCGCCGCGCAGCAGGACCAGCACACCGACGCCATCGCCCAGGTGCTTCGAGAGCTGCGCTCGGGGAGCGTGATCAGCGCGATCAAGGTGTACCGCGAGCGCTTCGGCGTCGGCCTGGCGGAGGCGAAGTACGCGGTGGCGCGCATCGAGGCCGGCCAGCACGGCGGAACGCTTCCGCCCGAGCCCGATTCCACGCTCCGGGGCGCCCGACCCGCCGGCTCCGCCACCGCCTCGCCCGGCGGCGCGAAGGCCGCGCTGGGGTGCGCCGGGCTGGTGCTGCTCCTGGCCGTCGGCGCGGGGGTGCTGCTGATGCGGCCGGACGTGGAGAAGCCCGACATCCCCGCGCCGCAAACCAGTCCGGTGGCGACGGCGCCGCGCTCGCCCGTCGCGGAGCCCGCCGCGCCGCCCGCGTTCGCGGAGCCGGTGATGCGGTTCGGCAGCGAGGGGACGGGCGCGGGGCGCTTCGACGACGCTCGCAGCGTGGCGGTGGACGGCGCAGGACGCATCTACGTGGCCGAGTACTCGGGCGGCCGGGTGCAGGTGTTCGATTCAGCCGGCACCTTCGTCACCCAGTGGATGGCGGACACGCGGATGCCACTGCTGGACCTGGCGGCGGACCGCGGCGGCACCGTCTACGTGGTGCAGTCCGGCCGCATCCGCCGCTACGAGGGCGCCACCGGCCGAGCGCTGGGCGAGGTGCCGCGCTCCGGGGATGCGTCGTTCGGGGACGTGGCGCTGGCGCTGGACGGCACCCTGTGGGCCGTTTCGGGGATGGACCAGGTGGTGCACCTGCGCGCCGACGGCCGCGTGCTGCGCACCATCGACACCCGCGAGGCGATCGACGAGGACGCCATGCCGGTGCGCGTGGCCGTCGCGGGGACGGGCGACGTGTACGTCATGGACCGCTGGAAGGGCGAGATCTACCACCTGGACGCCGGAGGACGCTTCCGCGACCGCTTTGGCGGGCGCAGCAAGCCGGGCGCCGACGGGATGAGCGCGCCGCAGGAGCTGGCCATCGACGGCCGGGGCCGCGTGTTCGTGAGCGACATGATGGGCGGCATCCACGTCTTCGA
>DASTVC010000405.1:0-9174 GCA_035759295.1 Longimicrobium sp.
AAGGGGATCCACCCCAGCGTCTCCAGCAGCGTCCCCAGCACCAGGAGCCCGGCCAGCGTCACCGCCACGCCGCGGCCAAAGTCCAGCGCCACGGCGCGCAGGTGCAGCGCCTCGACCCGCTCGGCGTCCACCGGCCCCGGCGGCGGCACGGTGATGCGCACGTTGATCCGCCGCATCCACTCCATGCTGCGCCCTCCCAGCCACCCCCAGCCGAGCATGAAGACGACGGAGGCGAGGAGCGCCACCTGCGAGGTCTCCGGCGCCCCCGCAAAGGCGCCCGCCGCGGCTACGGACGCGGGCCCCGCCTCCGGCGTCCGCGCCGCGCCCACGGGGAGCACGGCCAGGTGGATGGCTTCCATCAGCACCCCGCAGACGATGCCGCCTTCGGGGTTCCCCGCGATCATCCCCGCCAGCCCCGCCGCGATCAGCGGGCGGCTGAGCATGAACTGGCCGACGGAGGTGGCGTCCAGCGCCAGCAGTCCGCCCAGCAGGCTCAGCAGCAGCAGGGTCGCGGGGTCCGGAATCATCCGTCCTTATCCCAGCAGCTCGTCCAGGGGCACGGCGCGCGTCGCCGGCAGGTCCCGCGCGGAGACCACGGCGCCGGCCGCGGCCAGTTGGCGAAGGGTCCCGCGGTCGGTGTCGTTCAGGTGCAGCCAGGGGAGCACGCGGTCGCGCCCTTCGGCATGGTGAATGCCGCCCAGGTTCACCTCCTCGCCGGACAGAACGCCGCCCTCCGCCAGCGCCAGCGCGGTGGGGATGTCGCGGACGAGCGCGATGACGCGCTTCGATCCGTCCCGCCACTCCGCCACCTGGGCGCGCGCGTCGGCGACCGTGGCGAAGGAGGCCTCCATCTCCGGGGGCACGCCCAGGGAGTACAGTTCCTGCTCCCAGGCGCTCCCGGCGATGGCGTCGTCCACCACCACGATGCGGTCGGCGTGCAGGGGGCCGCCCCATCCCACCACCACCTGCCCGTGGATCAGCCGCTCATCAACGCGAAGCAGCACGATCGGCATGCGCCGCCACCTCCCGGCAGGAGCCGGTGATCGCCGCCTTCCCCTTCATCACCAGCCGGTCGGTCAGCTCGGGAAGGGAAAGGTCGCGGTGAAAGACGAAGTCCAGCAGCATGGGCAGGTTCACCCCGCAGATGACGGCCGTGTCGGGCCGGTCGATCGTCATCCTGCGCGCGGCAAAGGCGCAGCTGCCGGACGGCATGTCGGTAAACACGATCCCCGGGCCGTCGCCCAGGGCCTCTCGCACGGCGGCCTGCAGCGCTTCGGGGCCGCACCCGTCGTTGCTCACGGCGCGCAGCGCGCCGGCGTCCACGCCGGCAATCTGCCGCACCGACTGCACCAGCCCCTCGGCCAGCGAGGCGTGGCTCACCACCAGCCCGACTACGGGCTCACTCATAATCCTCCTCCAGGTACTCCGACGTGCCGGACATCCGGTTCTGCAGCCGCTGGTTGAACAGGCGGGCAGTATCGACGCCGGCGTACTTCAGCAGGTGGTTCATCGCCACCACCTCGCACACCACGGTGATGTTCTTTCCCGGCACCAGCGGCACCGTCACCATCGGGACGGGCACGCCCAGGATGTCCATGGACTTCGTGTCCAGGCCGGTCCGATCGTACGTGGCGTCCTGGTCCCAGATCTCCAGCTGCACCACCACCTCGATGCGCTTCTGCTGGCGGATGGCGCGAACCCCGAACATGGTGCGGATGTCGATGATTCCTACCCCGCGGATCTCCATGTGGTGCTTCTGCATCTCGTGCCCCTTGCCGATGAGCACCTCGTTGCCGCGCCGCGTGATCATCACCAGGTCGTCCGCCACCAGGCGATGGCCCCGCTCGACGAGATCGAGCACCGTCTCGCTCTTCCCCACCCCGCTCTTGCCGGTGAACAGCAGGCCCACGCCGTAGACGTCGGCCAGCGAGCCGTGCAGCGTGGTGCGCGGGGCGAACCTCTCTTCGAGGAACGGCTTGATGCGGGTGTAGAACTCCGCCGTCTTGAGCGCGCTGCGGATGACGGGGGTGCCGCACTGGTTGCACAGCTCCAGCAGCGGCTCCGGCGCCTCCTGCCCCTTGGTGATGAAGACGACGGGGATGTCGAAGTCCAGGAACGTGGTGAGCGCGGCGCGGCGGCGGTCCTCGTCCAGCGACTCCAGGAAGGCGACCTCGGTCTCGCCCAGCACCTGCATGCGGTCGCTGGGAAAGCGCTCGGTGTAGCCGGTGAGCACCAGCCCGGGGGAGCTGATGTCGGGGGTGGTGACGGTGCGCGAAAGGCCGCGCTCGTCCGTCAGCAGCTCCAGCACCAGCGTGTCCCGCTTTGCCCGCAGCAGCTCGTCGACCGTCAAGGTGCCGTTTTCCTGGTGGATGGATACGCCCGTTTGCGAGGTACGGGCGATAGCATAACCCCGAGCCCGGCGCTCCGACAGACTTCGCGCCGCGGGGACGCCGGGAGCGGAGATCGACGACAAAGATCGAACTGCGCCCGCCGGGGTGCCCCTCCCCCGGCCCCTCCCCGTTCGTCCCTCACGGAGAGGGGAGAATTCGATCGCGCGACGACCTGCATCGAACTGGCGCCCGACACGGCCCCCTCTCCCCCGGCCCCTCTCCCCCGCTGCGCGGGAGAAAGGGGAGAATTCGGTCCCGCTCCAGAAGCTTCGGTTCGCGTCAACCTCCCCCGGCAGTTTCGGGGGAGGTGGGCCGGTGGTGCCGGCCCGGAGGGGGCCTGCTCCAGCCCGTCCGAAGCGCACCGTCCCCTGCCCCCACACCCCACCTCCCCCAGTCTTTTTTGGGGGAGGTGGGCGGGTGGTGCCCGCCCGGAGGGGGCGCTGCCCCTCGCGTCAGCCCGTCCGCAGCGCTACCCAGCCACCTCAGCCAGGTGCGTCTCCGTCAGCTCCGCCGCGCGGTCCCAGCTGAACCCCTCCGCGAACTCCCGTGCGGCGGTACCCAGCGCGGCGACGCGCTCCGGGTCCGCGGCGAGGGAGCCCAGTGCATCCGCCAGCTTCGCCGCGTCGCCGTAGGGGACCAGGAGGCCGGTGCGATCGTGGATCACCGACTCGCGCAGGCCGGGCGAATCGGCGGCGACGGCGGGGGTGGCGCAGGCGCCGGCTTCGATGTTGGTGATCCCCCACCCCTCCTTGGGCGACGGAAGCACCGTGCCCCAGCAGGCGCGCAGCAGCTCCCGCTTGCGCTCCTCCGTCACGAATCCCTCGAACGTCACCCGATCCGCCACTCCCAGCCGCTCCACCTGCGCGCGCAGCCGCGGCTCCTCGTCTCCCCGTCCCGCGACCAGCAGGCGCACGTGCGTGCCGCGGTCGCGCAGCAGGGCGACGGCGTCGATGGCCAGGTCGATGCGCTTGTAGCGCTTCAGCCGGCCGACGTACAGGAAGGTTGGATCGGGAAAGCGGGCGACGCGTGGGTCCGGGGCGAAGAACCGCAGGTCCACGCCGTTGTGGATGACGCGGATGTTCTCCCGGCGCAGGCCGCGCGCAACGAGGTCGTCCGCGGTGCTCTCGGAGACGGCCTGCGTGGGAAGGGCGCGGTAGGCGAACGGGATCGGCCGCTCCAGCAGCCAGGTGGCCGCGGCGAAGGGCGCGCTGGCCTCGCGGAACGCCGTCGCGCCGAACAGGTGGTGGACGAGGAGGACGAGCGGCCGCTTGACCCAGTACGGGGCGAAGAGCGGGACCTTGTTCAGGTCCTCCACCACCACGTCCCACGGCTCGGCGGAGAGATGCCGGCGGTAGTAGGCCGGCGCGGCGAGGGAGAAGGTGTTGCGGCCGCCCGTGCGGTGGATCTGCATCCCACTGCTCTCGGCGCGGGGACGCGCGCCGGGCCAGCCGGAGCAGAGGAGGGTGACCTCGTGCCCCCGGTTCGCCAGGCGGCCGAAGATCTCGTGCAGGTGGATCTCGGCGCCGCCGGACTGGGGGTTGGCGAGGTCCTGCCAGTTGAGGACCAGGATCTTCAAGCCCCGGAAGCCTCCCCCGGGGCCACGCGCCGCATTACCGCGTCGAGCACGCCGTTCACGAAGCGGGGTGAATCCGCCGTGCCGTACTTCTCCGCCAGCTGCACCATCTCGCGAATGCACATGCGCGGCGGCACGTCGTCCACGAACATCATCTCCGCCGTCCCCAGGCGCAGGATGGCCCGGTCCACGACGGCCAGCCGCTCCAGCCGCCAGTTGGTGAGCGACTCCACGATGGTGGCGTCGATCTTCTCCAGGTTCTGCCCCACCAGGCGGACCAGGATCTCGGCGTAGGGTCGGTTGGCGGGGGAAACGCGCAGCGAGGCGAACAGGTCCTGCAGCACCGGCATCCCCATCTCGGCCGCGGCGCCGCGCTGCTCCCACGCGTACAGCGCCTGCAGCGCCCACCCGCGGGCGCGGCTCCGGTTCTTCACCGCGCCTCCAGGTTCCCGAGGCGGGCGTACAGGTCGCTCATCTCCATCGCCACCATCGCCGCGTCCCATCCCTTGTTGCCGGCTTTGGTCCCCGCCCGCTCGATGGCCTGCTCGATGGTCTCCGTCGTCAGCACGCCGAAGACGACGGGGACGTTCACCGCCGCGCCCACGGCCGCCACGCCGTTGGCCGCCGCGCCGGCGACGTAGTCGAAGTGCGGCGTGGCGCCGCGGATCACGCACCCCAGCGCGATCACGGCGTCGAAGCGGCCGCTCTCCGCCAGCATGCGCAGCGGCCCGGCGAGCTCCCACGCGCCGGGAACCCAGACGGCCTCGATGGCGTCGTCGGCCACGCCGTGCTGCAGCAGGCAGTCGCGGGCGCCGGCCAGCAGCTGGCGGGTGATGAGATCGTTGAAGCGGCTGATGACGATGCCGAACCGCTTGCCCTCGCCGCGGATCTGTCCGTGATGTTCGGTCAAAAGAAGTACCTAGTTCCTAGTGCCCGGTGCCCAGGTCCCGCGGCACACTCGATGATCATCCACTTTCCGTACTTTCGTACCCTCGTACCCCGTACCCCCGTCATCCCGTCGGCAGCAGGTGCCCCAGCCGTTCGCGCTTCGTCCGCAGGTAGCCGGTGTTGTGCGGATTGGGCTCCACCGTGAGCGGCAGCTGCTCCGCCACGGACAGGCCGTACCCCTCCATCCCCACGATCTTCTTGGGGTTGTTCGTCAGGATGCGCACGGACGAGAGCCCCAGGTCGAGCAGGATCTGCGCCCCGATGCCGTACTCGCGCAGGTCGGGGAGGAAGCCCAGGGCCTCGTTGGCCTCGACCGTGTCCATCCCCTGATCCTGCAGGTTGTAGGCGCGCAGCTTGTGCACCAGCCCGATCCCCCGCCCCTCCTGCCGCAGGTAGACGATCACCCCGCGCCCCTCGCGCTCGATCTGCGCCATGGCCCGGTCCAGCTGCTCGCCGCAGTCGCAGCGCAGCGAGTGGAACACGTCGCCGGTCAGACACTCGGAGTGCATGCGCACCATCACGTCGGGCACGCCCTCTACCTCGCCCTTGATCATGGCGACGTGCTCGTGCTGGTCCACGTCGTTGCGGTAGGCGATCATCCGCCACTCGCCGAACGGCGTGGGAATGGTCGCCTCCGCCTCGCGATGCACCAGCCGCTCGCGCTGCAGACGGTACGCGACGATCTGCGCCACAGTGACGAACTTCAAGCCGTGCCGCGCGGCAAACTCCTCCAGCTGCGGCCGGCGGGCCATGGTGCCGTCGTCGTTCAGGATCTCGCAGATCACGCCCGCCGGCGGCAGCCCGGCGAGGCGCGCGAGATCGACCGACGCCTCCGTCTGCCCCACGCGCCGCAGCACGCCGCCGGCGCGGGCGCGGAGCGGAAAGACGTGGCCGGGACGGCGCAAGTCGCCCGGGCGCGATTCCGGGTCCAGGCACACCTGGATGGTCTTGGCCCGATCCCAGGCGCTGATCCCCGTGGTCACGCCGAAGCGCGCGGCGGCATCGACCGAGACGGTGAACGCTGTGCTGAGCGCCTCGGTGTTGTGCTCGCTCATGGGGCGCAGGTCCAGCTCGTCCGCGCGCTCGGCGGTCAGCGCCAGGCAGATGAGCCCGCGCCCTTCCCGCGCCATGAAGTTGATGATCTCGGGCGTGACGGCCGAAGCCGCGCACACCAGGTCGCCCTCGTTCTCGCGGTCCTCGTCGTCGGCGACGATGACCATTCTGCCCGCGCGGATGTCCGCGATCGCGGCTTCTATGCTGTCGAACGGCATCGTATCCCCTCGCTCGCCGTTGATGTCGATCAGTGGAATCCTGCCCGTAAGAATCACCGGGTTGCCTCCGCTTGGTCCTGCTTGTCGAGTCCGCTACGACCGACATCGAACTGCGTCCGCGCGGTGCCCCTCCCCCGGCCCCTCCCCGTTCGTTCCTCACGGAGAGGGGAGAACTTCAGGACGCTTCGAACGGCATTGAACTGCGCCCGAAAGGGCCCCCTCTCCCCCGGCCCCTCTCCCCCGCTGCGCGGGAGAAAGGGGAGAATTCGATCCTGCTTCGAAGGTGCGTCGCGCCTCCCTCCCCCCACGCAGTTTGTGGGGGAGGGCCGGGGAGGGGGGCGCCTACCATCCCGCACCCTGCCCCCGGAAACGTCTAATCCCTTACCGCGTGGCCGTATCCCGCGCCCGCGCCGTCGAATCCGCAGGGGCCGTGCGCGGGGCCGCCCCACCGCCGGTACCGGCGAAGTGGTGGTAGACGGCGCGGGCGGCGGCGGCGATGGACGGCTCCACCTGCTCGTTGGTCTTCGTCGAGTTGCGGACGAAGATCGCCAGCGCCACGTGCTTGCCGTCCGGCAGCGTGACCAGCGCCACGTCGTTCGTCGTGCGGCCGATGGTGCCCGTCTTGTCCGCCACCTCCACGCCCTGCGGCAGGCCGGCGCGGATGCGCGCCGTTCCCGTGGGCGAGCGGCGCATGGCATCGAGCAGAAAGCTTCGGCTCTCCGGCCGGATCCCGTCGCCGCGCTGGAGCTGGATGAGCAGCTGCGCAAAGGCGTCCGGCGTAGCTGTGTCGCGCGGATCGGCCAAGAAGCGCGCGTGCGCCGAATCCTTTCGCGCCGCCGGCACGGAGTCGATCCAGGCCTGCACCCGCTCCGGCGTCAACGTCACCGGCGGCGTCGCCCCGGTGATGCCGTTGTAGTCCAGGTGCACCTGCCCCTCGTACCGGTCGACGCGAATTCCCTCCACGCCGCGCGAGCGAAGGTGCGCCATCACCGCCTGCGGGCCGCCGGCCAGGCGCATCAGCGCGTCGGCGGCGGTGTTGTCGCTGAACATCATCATCGATTCCAGCATCCGCCGCACCGTCACCGGTCCGCCGGCAGCGGGCAGCCCCTGCGTCACCTGGCTAGGACCCAGCCGGTAGTCCGCGCGCGCCAGCGTGACCGAATCATCCAGCGAGACCCGCCCGCTGTCCACCTGAGCCAGCACCGCCATGGCCACGGCGAGCTTGAAGGTGCTCGCCATGGGAAAGCGCTCGCCGCCGCGCCAGCCGACGGTGCGCCCGTTCTCCACCACCGTCGCCGTCACGCCCAGCTGCCCGCCCGACTCGCGCTCGATTGCGGTGAAGGCGCTGTCCAGCGCGCCGCTGTCCGCCGCCGCCGAATCGACGGCCATCGCCTCGACGGGGACGGTGTTCTGGCCGCGGTAGTCGGGGTCCGGCGCGGGCTCGCACGCAGCCAGCGCCAGGAGGACGAACGCGGCGCGGAGCCTCACTGGTACCCCCACGCCTTCAGAACGTGCTCGGCGCCCGCGTTCGCGCCGCCCGCCTGCGCGGGTGCGCCCAGCAGGTTGCGGACGAACTTGCCGATCATGTCGCCCTCCACGTTCACGCCGTCACCCCCGCGCAGGTCGCCGATGGCGGTGTGCTCCCAGGTAAAGGGGATGATGGAGACCTGGCAGACGCCCGGCGCCGGCAGCTCGTTCACCGTCAGGCTGATGCCATTGAGGGTGATGGAGCCGTGCAGCACCGTGACGCCCACCACCTCGTCCGGAAGCGAGAAGTCGATGAGGGTAAGCTCCTCGCGCGGCTCGATGCGCAGCACCTGGCCCACGCCGTCCACGTGCCCGGCCACCAGGTGCCCGCCCAGCCGCGCGCCGAACGCCAGCGCGCGCTCCAGGTTCACCCGCCGCCCCGGCGCAAAGCCGCCGAACGTCGTGCGGCCCAGCGTGGTCGCGATGGCCTGCACGGTGAAGCCGTCGGGGAGGATGGACGTCACCGTCTGGCACGCGCCGTCGATGGAGATGCTGTCGCCCAGCCCCAGCCCCTCCAGCACCAGCGAGGCTGTGATGGTGATGGCGACGCCGTTCCCCAGCGGCTCCACGGCCGCGATGGTCCCGACTTCTTCTACGATCCCGGTAAACACGGCGTACGGCTCTGGTGGATGCAGCGGCCCGCATTTGTCTGGCGAGCCCTAAAGTTACGCCGTGAGGCGGGGGATGCGCAAAGGCGGCAGGACGGAAAGGGGACAGGGAACAGGTTACAGGGGACAGGGAGGACCGGGTCTAGGAGCGAGCGATGGGCCCGGGGATGAGCGGGTAAACCCGCTGCTGGGAAAGCGACAAGCCCCGTCACGGCTCGCAACGCTCGCCGAACGGGGCTTCAACCGCGGAGCCGTGGCGCAGGCTTCGTGACGTTTATACCCTCTCCCGCGTGCGCCCGCGTGCGGGAGAGGGTGCAAGCCTACGCGAGCGGGTGAGGGCCCGCCTCGGCACGCACCGCATCCGCCAATCGCGCCTACACTTCCTCGTCCGCGCCGATCATGAGCACCAGGTAGCGAGTGAAATCGTGCTCGTCGAAGTTCGTGTTGTGCACGAAGAAGAACGCGATGTCGTCCACCGGCTGGCCGCTGTGGCTCGTCGTCATCACGAAGTGCTCATCGTACAGGGGCTCCGGTAGATCCTGCTCGATGAACGCGCGATCCGCGGCATTCTCCCACGCGGCCGATTCCACGCCGGCACAGACGACGTAGCGGCACCCGCTGGCGATCAGCGCCTGGGCGATCCGCTGCTTCTCCTCGTCCGACGTGCGCCGCGTCGCCCAGACCAGGGCGGGATACGGCTCGCCCGCGAACGCCGGCGCAGGATCTTCCCCCGCCTCCAGAACGCGCAGAAAGAACGCGCGGTGAGAATCGGATGCGATCTGCTGCACCGGTCAGACGCGGGTGAGGGTGACCAGCGTGTCCGCGCCGAACGTCTGCGTGTCGACGCGGCGCCAGCG
>DASTVC010000406.1:0-2658 GCA_035759295.1 Longimicrobium sp.
CGGGGGAGGTGGGCCGGTGGTGCCGGCCCGGAGGGGGCCTGCTGGGGCTCCTCCATCACACCATCACACCATCACACCATCACACCATCACACCATCACACCATCACACCATCACACCATCACTCCATCACCCGTTCACCCGTTCACCCCGTCCCCACCTGCTCCCGTCGCAGCCCCGCATGGTCCCAAACCTGCACCCGGGAACACCAGCAAGCCCGCCGGCCTATACTCCGGCCGTTCAGCGGGCATCGTTTCGTTTGGAACCAGACCGTCCACAGGGAAGAAGATGAAGCAGATCCGGATCGCAGCCGCGCTGGCGCTCACGGCCGCGCTCTGGGCGGGGGCCGCGCAGGCGCAGGTCTACACGCCCCCGTTCCAGTCGCCCACGCCGGCGAACGACTTTGGCGTGTACGTAAGCGACCTGGGCGACGTGGCCATCGAAGGCATCTGGCGGCGCATCTCGCGCGGCGGCGACATCGGTATTCGTGCGGGCTACGCCGACACCGAGAAGGGCGCGCTGATGCTGGGGATCGAGCTGCGCAACCCCGTCGTGCTGGCGGGCGCGCCCATCGGGCTGGCGTTCACGGCGGGCGCGCAGGGGCTCATCGGGGAGGACCCGCGCATCGGCGGGCAGGTGGGCTTCGTGGCCGGGCAGGCCATCCCGGCGGGCACCTTTACCGTCACGCCGTACATCCACCCCCGCCTGGCCGTGGTCGCCTCGCCCGGCGGGGAAGATGACAACGGGCTGGGGGAAGAGGACGACGACGTGGACCTGGACGTGCGCGCGGACATCGGCGCGGACTTCGACTTTGCGTCCAACGTGTCGCTGCGCTTCGACATCAACCTTGCCGAAGGCGCCAGCTTCGGGCTGGGGCTGGCCTGGCGCCCCTGAGGCCGCCGGCCGCCCGTCATCCACAGCAACACCGCTCACCGCCGCGCCCCACTGGCCGGCGGTGAGTCGTCTCCATATATACTGACACATGCAGAGAGCCGATCTTCACATCCACACCCGCGCCTCGGACGGCGAGTTCACCCCCACGCAGGTGGTGCAGGCCGCGGCCACCGCGCGGCTGGACTTTATCGCCATCACCGACCACGACACCATCGACGGCCTGGCCGAAGCGCTGGCGGCGGCGGAGGGCGGCCCCGTCCGCGTGCTTACGGGCGTGGAGGTGAGCGCCCAGCAGGAGGGCGACGAGGTGCACGTCCTTGGATACCACGTCCACCCCGACGCGGAGCCGCTGCGCGCGCATCAGCACGGCGCGCTGGGCCGGCGGCAGGAGCGCGCGCGGCAGATGGTGCGCGTGCTCCAGGGGCAGGGGATCACCATCGACTACGAGGACGTGCTGCGCGCCGCGGGGGGACCGGCCGCGCGCGCCATCGGCCGGCCGCACGTGGCGCGGGCGCTGGTGGCCGGCGGGCACGTGCGGTCGATGGGCGAGGCGTTCGACCGCTACCTGGCGGACGGCGGCCTGGCTTTCGTCCCCACCGAGCTTCCGTCGGTGGGCGACGCGATCGCCATGATCCGCGCCTCCGGCGGCGTGGCGGTGTGGGCGCACCCCAAGCAGGAGTTCGTGGAGGCGTACTCGCCCATCTTCGCCAACCTGGGGCTGGCGGGGATCGAGGTCTTCCGCCCCAACACGAGTCCGTCTGACGGGAAGAAGATGCGGGGGATCGCGCGCGAGCTGGGGCTGTTCGTCACCGGGGGATCGGACTGGCACGGGCCGCACCGCGCGCGGCTGGGCGACTTCTTCATCCCGGCGGACGACGTGCGCGAGCTCCTGGACCTGGCGCCCCCGGGATGAGCGCCTCGGCGCCGGACGCGGGCCGCATGGACGAGCCCGCCGCGCATCCCGCCCGCCCCCGTTCGGGCCTCCGCGACCGCTGGGTGCTTCCCGGCCTCGCGCTTCTCGCCGTCCTCACCGTTCTGTCCGTCCTTCTCTACGCCAGCCAGCCGCAGAGCGCGGGCGAGGTGGGCGGCCGCGCGCTGGTGGCTCTGGCGCCCGACGCCTACACGCCGCGCATCTCCCGCGCGCGGGAGCGGGTAAAGGCCGCGCTGGACGCCGCCGTGCGCGGCGACACGGCCGCCGCCATCGCGCGCTACGCGGAGGCGGAGGAAGAGGCGCTGACGGCCCGCGAGCGCGCAGGTACCCCCGAGCGCACCGCGGAAGCGACGGAGCTGTGGGCCGGCATCGCCCTGGACCGCGCGGGGTTGATGCTGGGCGCCGGCGCCACCCCCTGGTACCGCGGCGACGACGAGCAGATGCTGCGCGACGCCGCCGCCCTCGTCCAGCAGGTGCGGACGGCGCCCGTCGCCGCGCCGACGAAGCAGCGGGCGGAGGTGCTGGCGCAGCGCATCGAGCGCCAGCTGCGGCCGGGTCCGCTGGAATGGGTGCCCGGCCGATGACCGCCGCTCAGCGCAACGTCGCCGCCGCGCTCGTCTTTCTGGCCTCCGCCACGGTCGCCGGCATCGCCCTGGTCCCCGACGGCGTGGAATACCGCGCCTTCGGCATGGTGGAAGGGGTGTTCGCGCTCCTTTTCGCCTACCTGCTGGTCTTCCGCGGCGCGTGGGCGCGGCCGGAGGGCGCCACGGGGTGGATTGCGCTGGCGTATGGCACGGTGGCGAGCGCGCAGGCGCTGGAGCTGCTGCTGCCGCCG
>DASTVC010000407.1:0-2595 GCA_035759295.1 Longimicrobium sp.
GGGTGTGAGGGTGTGAGGGTGTGAGGGTGTGAGGGTGTGAGGGTGAACGGGTGAACGGGTGAACGGGAGAACGGGTGAACGGGGGGCTCGCCCCGACCACCACGGGTTGAAACCCGCGGCTGGAAATGCCATAAGCCCCGCCCTGGGCTCGCGGAGCTCGCCCGGCGGGGCTTCACCTGCTCGGGCAGTCGGAGGCCGGCGTGCCTGGACGGTTGTTCCCGGTCATGCGCGGCGGGTAATCGATGCGAGCGAGGCCGGCCCACGCGAGCGGTTGAAGCCCGGTTTGGCGAGGAACGAGCCAGGACCGGGCTTATGGCATTTCTAGCCCCGGGTTTCAACCCGGGGTGCGTGGGCGAGACAAACCGCGTGGGCAAGGAATCCGCCGTACAGGGTGGCGACGACTCATTCCTCGCCCCCCGCCTCGCCGTTCCCTTCCCCGCGACATATCTTTCCCGCTCGCCGACGCCCGCACTCACGCACTTCCGCACTCACGCACTGTCCACCGCTTGATCGAGTTCGATTCCCTCTCCAAGGCTTACGGCGAGTTCGTCGCGGTGCGCGGGCTGTCGCTGCGCGTGGCGCCGGGGGAGGTGTACGCGCTGCTCGGGGCCAACGGCGCCGGGAAGACGACCGCCCTGCGCTGCCTGGCCACGCTCCTCGCGCCCACGGAAGGCACCGCGCGCATCGGGGGATTCGACGCGCGCACGCAGCCGCTGGAGGTGCGGCGGCGGCTCGGCTTCCTCGCGGCGTCCATGGGGCTGTACGCGCGGCTCACCGCCCGCGAGCTGCTGCGATACTTCGCGCGGCTGCAGGGGGTGGACGAGCGCGAGGTGGAGGGGCGCGTGGAGGCGGTGGTGGAGCGCTTCGGGATCGGCGAGTTCGCGGACCGGCTGTGCGGCCGGCTCTCCACCGGCCAGCGGCAGCGCGTGAGCATCGCCCGCGCGGCCGTGCACGATCCGCCGGCGCTGGTGCTGGACGAGCCAACCCTGGGGCTCGACGTGCTGAGCGGGCAGGCGATCTACGACTTCGTGGCGGATGCGCGCGAGCGGGGCCGCGCCGTGCTGTTCAGCACGCACCACATGAGCGAGGTGGAGCTGCTGGCGGACCGCGTAGGGATTCTGGCCGGCGGGCGGCTGGTGGAGGAGGGGACGGCGGACGAGATCGTCGCCCGCAGCGGCGAGCCCAACCTGGCGCGCGCCTTTCTCCGCATCGCGCGGGAGGCCGCGTGATCCGCTGGCAGACCGTGCGGACAGTGCTGGCGAAGGAGCTGCGGGAGACCATCCGCGACCGGCGCACGCTGTTCATGATGCTGGTGCTGCCGACGCTGCTGTATCCCGCCATGCTCGTCGTCATCCAGCAGATCGCCATCTTCGGCCAGCGGCAGCTGAGCGCGGCGCCGGCCAAGGTCGCGGTGGCCGGCGCGGATCCGGCGCTGGTGCGGTTCATGGACGGCGACAGCGCCATCCGCGTCTTCAGCGCGGAGAGCGCCACGGTGGCGGCGGTGCGGGAGGGGGCGGTGGAGGCCGCCGTCATCCTCGCCGCGCCGCCGACGGTGGCGGCTGGATCCAGAGAAGCCCGCATCCTCTTCGACGCGACGGACGACCGCTCGCGCCGCGCGCAGGAGCTGGCGGCGGCGCGGCTGGACGAGTGGGGCGATACGCTGCTCGCCATTCGCCTGCGCGGCGCCGGGCTCCCGTCGACCTTCGCGACGCCGCTGGCGGTGGCGGACTCGTCCGTGGCCACGGCGGAGGAGGCGGGTGGTTACACGCTGGGGCGCTTCCTTCCGCTCATCCTGGTGCTGATGACGCTGCTGGGCACCTTCTACCCCGCCATCGACATGGCGGCGGGGGAAAAGGAGCGCGGCACGCTGGAGACGCTGCTGACGGCCCCCGTCCCCGCGACGGAGATCGTGGCGGGGAAGTTCGCCGCGGTGGCGCTGATCGGGATGGCGGCGGCGGTGGCGAACCTGCTGAGCATGCTGCTGACCTTCCAGTCCGGCATCTTTCGCATGGGCGCGGGGATGGAGCTGAAGTTCACGCTGCCGCCCGGCGCCGCGCTCCTCGTCTTCATCGCCCTCATCCCCCTCGCCGTGCTCTTCGCCGCGGCGTTTCTGGGGCTGGCCCTGCGCGCGCAGAGCTTCAAGGAAGCGCAGAACGCGCTCACGCCGGCGCAGCTGGCGGCCACGCTGCCGCTGCTGGTGGTCACGCTGCCGGGGATCGACTTCACCCCCGCGCTGGCGCTGTTCCCCGTCGTGGGCGTGGCGATGTTCTTCCGGGAACTGATGACGGGCGACGCGCCGCTTCTCCCTTCCGCGCTGGCGATCCTGTCGACGGTGGGATACGCGGCGCTGGCGCTGGTGTTCGCCTCGCGTGCGTTTGGGCGCGAGGACGTGCTGTTCGGCGGCGGGTCGGGGCAGGCGGGAAAGGGCGGGGGATGGCGGGAGCGGATGCGCGCCTGGCGGGCCGCGGAGCGCGGCATTCCGCTCCCCGCGGAGGCGATGGCGTTCATCGCCCTGATCGCGCTCCTCTTCTTTCACCTGGGCGGCCGCTTCCAGGCGTCGCTGGGGGAGCGCGGACTGGTCGCCTCGCAGTGGCT
>DASTVC010000408.1:0-14737 GCA_035759295.1 Longimicrobium sp.
CTCCCCGGCCCTCCCCCACAAACTGCGCGGGGGAGGGAGGTGCGACGCACCTTGTCAGAGCGGGATCGAAGTCCACCTCCCCCAGGGGTTTTTGGGGGAAGTGCGAGCCCAAGCGAGTAAGGGGGCGCCCCGCGGGCGCAGCTCGAAGCCTGTCGTCGCGCATCCCCCACCCTCCGAAACCCTCGCCTCCACACCAGCGTAGTCTGAGCCGCGGAATGCGCATCGCTCAGGTAATGGCGTCCACGAAAATCCACTTGACGCGTTGTACACACCGGGCGCCGGACGCCCCTCCCCAGCCGCGCATTTTCCGCGAATTTCCACCATCCGGCCACCCCTCTGCACCCCCCGAAAAACGGAACACTGGCGCAGAGACTGGGTAGGCATGTATCGTTCAGGAACACGTTCCAGAGGTGAACCATGCGACGCACGTACGGACTGGCCGCCGCGGTAGTGGCCCTCGCGGTCCTGACGGCGGTGAAGCTGCGCGCGCAGCAGGACTGGTCTCCGCCGTCACGGGAGATGCCGGAGATGCCCGCCAGCTCGCAGCTTGGCGGTGGATGGCGCGGGTCGCTGGCGGGATGGTTCCGCGGCACCGCCGAAGGGCTGGACGGCATTCGTGCCGTGGGTGAAGAGATGGCGCGCGGGATGGACTCCAGGCCGCGCATGGTCCGCTTCATGGGCGGCTCACGGCCCGTGGCTTCGTGGACCGACCGCAACGGCGACGGGCGCGCGGACCTGGTGGAGGTGTACCGCGGCGGCGCCGTGGCGTACCAGCTGATCGATGCCGACTACGACGGCACCGCGAACGTGCTTCGCGTCTACGACGCGTCCGGCGCGCTCGCGCGCGAAAACCGCTACTGACAGAAGACTCTGACGTGGTTCCCTCCACTGCTACAGCCGCTACGCTCGTGAGCGACGCCGAGCTTCTGGACGCCTACCGGGGCACCACGTGGACCGTGGAGATGACGGCCGGCACCCTGGACGTGCGCCTGGACACCCTTGCCGACCCGCAGCTGCGGCCGTCGGGGATCGTCACGGCGTACAACCCGGCGTCCATCGCCCGCACCCCCGACGAGAACCGGGCGGCCGACCAGGAGCTGCTGAAGCACGTGCGCTCGCTGGGCGTGCAGTTTCGCCGCGTGGTGGGCACCGGCGGCGGGTCCGGCGCGGGCGTGGACGCGTGGGAGGAGCCCGGGTTCCTGCTGCTGGGCGACGTCCGCCCCCTGCTGGTGGAGCTGGGGCTGGTCTTTGGCCAGAACGCGGTGGTATGGATCGACAGCACCGGTGCCGCGTCGCTGGTGAACACCCGCGCCGGCTTTGCCGGAAGGCGCCCCGGGCAGAAGATCGACCTCTGATTCGTTGACAGTCCCGCGGGCGCGCCGTCCACCACGGACGGCCCGCCGCGCCCGCGTTCGTATCCCAGGAAGACATGCTGGTCAAAAAGCGGATGACCCACGACCCCGTCGTGGTCTCGCCCCGCCATTCGCTCGCGGACGCCCTACGGCTCACGCGCGAGCGCCGCATCCGCCACCTTCCCGTCGTCGAGGACGGCGTGCTGGTGGGGATCGTTTCGGACCGCGACGTGCGGACGGCCCTTCCCTCGCCCATCACCGAGCCCGACGCCGAGCGCGTGGCGTTCCTCGATCGCACGCCGATCAGCGCGGTGATGAAGCGCGACGTGGACAGCATTGGCCCGCTGGACACGGTGGAAGACGCGGCCAAGCTCATGCGCCGCCGCCGCATCGGCGCGCTGCCGGTGGTCGACGCGCACGGCGCCGTGCTGGGCATCCTTTCCGAGAGCGACGTGCTGGACGCGTTCGTGGAGATCCTGGGCCCCGCCAACGCGTCGCGGCTGGAGATCGCGCTGGCGGACCGGGCCGGCGAGCTGGCGAGGGCCATGCGGGTGATCGGCGAGGACCTGCGCGTGAACATCTGCTCGCTGATGGTGCCGCCCGGAAAGCCCGACGAGCGTCGCGTGGCCATCGTCCACGTGAACACCATCGACCCGCGCGAGACCATCCACGCGCTGGAGGCGGCGGGGTTCGAGGTGGGGTGGCCGTCGCTGGAGTCCGACCTGCGGCAGGGGGGATTGGCGTGAGCCGGGTTCCCTGCGCGCTGGTGTGGGACCCCGCGGTGACCGGCTACAAGTTCCGCCCCGACCACCCCTTCAACCCCCGGCGGCTGGAGCTGGCGGTCTCGCTGATCGAGGCGCTGGGGCTGGTGGATGACGACCTGGCGCGGACGGTGGCGCCGCGGATGGCGACGGAGGCGGAGCTTCTCGCCGTGCACAGCCGCGAGTACCTGGACGCGGTGCGGCGCTTTAGCGGCGGCGGAGATTCGATCGGCGCGATGCGATGGGGGCTGGGGACGGACGACACCCCCATCTTTCCGGGGATGCACGACGTCACGGCGCTGGTCACCGGCGCCACCATCCGCGCGGCGGAGCTGGTGATGCGCGGCGAGGTGACGCGGGCGTTCAGCATCTGCGGCGGCCTGCACCACGCGCACCGCGACCGCGCCAGCGGCTTCTGCGTGTACAGCGACCTGGCGGCGGCCATCGCGTGGATCCGCCGCGAGCACGGCGGCAAGGTGATGTACATCGACTACGATGCCCACCACGGCGACGGCGTGCAGGGGATCTTCTACGACGATCCCGACGTGCTGACGCTCTCGCTGCACGAGTCCGGGCGCTACCTGTTCCCCGGGACGGGGTTCGTGGACGAGCTGGGCGACGGGGATGGATACGGCTACTCGCTGAACGTACCGCTGGAGCCGTTTACCGAGGACGGCTCGTGGCTCGACATCCACCGCAAGCTGATCCCCGAGGTGATGGAGGCGTACAGGCCCGACGTCGTGGTCCTGCAGTCCGGCTGCGACGGGCACTCGCTGGATCCTCTCACGCACCTGCGCGCGTCCACGAAGCTGTACGAGGAGACGACGCGGATCGTCTGCGAGGCGGCGGACCGGGTGTGCGGGGGGCGGGTGATCGCGACGGGCGGGGGCGGATACGCCATCTGGGAGGTGGTGCCGCGCGCGTGGACGCTGGTGTGGGGCGCGCTGAGCGGGCAGGAGGTGCCCAACCGCATTCCGCACGAGTGGCTGAACCGCTGGCAGGGCGAGGCGCCGGTGATGCTGCCGCCGCACGTCCGCGATCTGGAAGAGGACCACAAGCCGGTGCCGCGCCGCGACGAGATCGAGGCGACCAACCGGCGCACGCTGGAATCGCTGCGGCGGCAGGCGCTGCCGCTTATCCGTGGCTGGGGCCTGGGGTTCTGAGGAATGACCGTGGATCCCCCCATTCCGCCCGCCCTGCCCATCAAGGGCCTGGCGTTCCCCGTAACCCTCCGTGACCGCGAGGGGGGCATGTTCACCGTACGACAGCTTCGTGACGGAGACCGCGCGCTGCTCGACGCGTTCTACGACGCGTTCGAGCCCAAGCGCGCCGCGCAGGGGCTGCCGCCGCAGGGCCCGGCCCGCATTCAGCGCTGGCTGACGGGCGTGCTGGCGGGCGGCGACCACCTGATCGTGGAGGTGGACGGCCGCCTGGTGGGCCACGCCATGCTGATGCCCACGGGAAAGGAGGGCGTGCGCGAGTATGCCATCTTCCTGGACCAGAGCGTGCGCGGCCGCGGCATGGGCACGCAGGTGAACCGCGTTTCCGCCGAGCTGGCGCGCACGCTGGAGCTGGACCGCCTGTGGCTTTCGGTGGAGCCGCACAACCGCGCGGCGGTGCGCAGCTACCAGAAGGCCGGCTACCGCTTTCGCCCGTCCACCGTCTACTCCCCCGAGTTCGAGATGGAGCTCGATCTCGCTCCAGGGGCTGCCGAAGCCGCGTAAAAGATCGTCTCACGCGGAGGCGCGGAGGTCGCGGAGACGCGAAGACGAAGATCCGCCCGCCACACCGGCCGTCTCACGATCGACCTCCAAGAAAAGTTGGCATACAGAGCCTGTTTCTCTGTATGCCAACTTTGCTTTCGTCTTTTCTCCGCGGCTCCGCGCCCCTCCGCGCCTCCGCGTGAGGCCGTTCAGCGGATCACCACGTCAGCACGATCTTCCCGAAGCTGGCGTTTTCTTCCATCCGCTCGTGGGCGGTGCGGATGGCGTCCATGGGGAACACGGAGTCGATCACGGGCTTGATGCGGCCGGACGAGATGAGCGGCAGCACCGCGTTGGAGAACTCGCGGGCCAGCGCGATCTTTTCCTCCAGCGGACGGCTGCGCAGCACGGTGCCGAACAGGTGGATGCGGCGCCGCAGCAGCAGCCCCAGGTCCACCTCCACCTTCGACCCGCCCGTCGTCCCCACGACGACCACGCGGCCGCGGAGCGCGACGACGCGCAGCGACGCCTCCAGCAGCTTTCCGCCGACCAGGTCCAGCACGGCGTGCACGCCGCTGCCATAGGTGGCTTGGTTCACCGCCTCGGCCAGGTCCTCCTTCGACGTATCTACCCCCACCTCAAGCCCCATCTCCATCGCCTGCTTCAGCTTGGCCGCCGTGCGCGAGGTGCCGATGACGGTCGCGCCCGCCGCGCTGGCCAGCTGCAGCGCGGCGGTGCCCACGCCGCTGCCCACGGCCAGGATCAGCAGCCGCTCGCCCATCGTAAGGTCCAGCTGGCGAAAGAGGGCGTCGTAGGCGGTCAGGAACACCTCGGGGATGGCGGCGGCCTCTTCCCAGCTCAGGTTCTGGGGGACGCGGATCCCCTCGCGCTCGTGGACCACGACGTACTCCGCGTGCCCGCCGCCGCCCACGATCCCCATCACCCGGTTGCCGACGGCCCATAGCCCCGCGCCCTCGCCGACGGCATCCACCTCACCCGCGTACTCCAGCCCCGGGATGTCGGCCGGGGCGCCCGGGGGCGCGGGGTAGTTGCCGCGGCGCTGTAGCAGGTCCGCGCGGTTCAGCGCGCTGGCGTGCACGCGCACGCGGATCTCGCCCGGCCCGGGCTGCGGGACCGGACGCTCCTCGATCGAAAGAACCTCCGGCCCGCCCGGCTTGCCGATGATGACGGCGCGCATCAGTTGCCGCCTCCGGCCTGCGCCGCCGCGCGCCCGCGCAGCCACGCCTCGATCCCGCGCACGTGCGCCTCCGCCAGCCGGTCCAGGAACGCGGGGTCGCGCAGGGCGGCCTCCTGCTCGGGGATGGGCATGAAGAGCGATTCCGTAAGCGTCGACGGCAGCCACGTCGGCCGCGCCAGCGCCAGGTTCTGCTGCAGTGCGCCCAGATCGCGGATGCGCGTGACGCCCACGATCTCCCGGTCCAGCTCGCGGGCCAGCGGCGCCACGAACGGGTGGAAGTAGTACACGCTGGTCCCCATGGCCCGGAACGGGTTGGCGCCCTCGCCGAACGCGTTGTTGTGCACGGACAGCAGCAGGTCCGCGTTGCGGCTCACGGCAAGCTGCACCCGCGCGCGCAGCTCTTCCGAGCTGTTGGTGGAGCTGACCAGCCCCTCGCGGCCCGTGCGGGTGAGGATGACCTCCGCGCCCGCGGCGCGCAGCTTTTCCGCCAGCGGCAGCGCGATGGCCAGGTTGGCGTCGCCCTCATAGAGACCGGTCGGTCCCGTCGCGCCTGCAGGCGGGTGGCCGGGGTCGATGACGATGCGGCGGCCGCGCAGCGGATTCTGGGGATCGATCGCGGGCGGCTTGCGGACGCGGACCACCAGGTCGCCGTTGGCCTCGTACCACGCCATGTATCCCCACGCGCCACCGGCCAGGCTGAGCGCGAACTGCGACGCGCTCCCCGCCTGCCGCTGCGCCGCGGAGCGGAACCATCCGCCGAAGGCCGCGGCCGGCGTCATCGTCCCCCCCGTGGCGCCGTAGACGGTGACCACGGCGCCGCTGTCCGACGTCTCCACCAGGAACGGCCGGCCCCCGGCGCGCAGGCGCAGGTCCAGCCCGTCCGCGACCGGCGAGACCGCGCTGTTCACTGGGCCCGGCGCGGGCGCCGGCGACGCGGCCTCCGCCAGCGACAGGGCAGTGGCGTCGATCCACGCCTCCGTCGCGTCGTCCAGCCGCACGCGGTACTGCTCGCCCCGGCGCTCCGCCACGGCCAGCCGCGCGCCGCGGGGAAAGAACCAGCGGTAGGTGCCGGTGGGCGTGGGGCGGGCGTAGATGGCGTCGGAGCCGCTGGCCAGCGTGTCGGCCCCGCCGGTGACGGTGCCCAGGCGCGCGGTGGTGTAGACCGCGTTCGCGGACGTGTTGCTCGACGACGCGCCGCCGGTGGAGCGCGGCGCGTACGAGCGCGTCTCCGATACCTCCTGCCCGCCCGCCTGCGCGCGCAGCCGCCACGTGCCGTCCGCCGGCATGGGGAGGTACGCGATGAAGGCGCCGTTGGGGGCCACGGGCACGGCGACCCCGTTGATCTCCAGCGCCGCCTGCCCCGTGCCCACGCTTCCGTAGACGAAGGTGGAGTCTACCCCGGGACGCGCCTGGCCCTGCGTGGGGTGGATGACGCGGATGGCCAGCGCCCCGTTCACCGCGGGGATGGGCGGCATGGCGGGGCTCACCGGCTGGTACACCAGCCGCTCGATGCGTCCCGCGCCCGCGTCGGGCCCGATGCGCACGGTGTCGGTGGGCTCCGGGCGCGGGGCGGGTCCCGTGGACGGGCCCGAAGGCCCGCACGCGGCAGTGATTGTCAGCAGCGCGAAGGCTGCGAGGTTGCGATCCATCTCTGGCTTTCCGGACGGGTGAAGAAAGCGGGGGAGGGTGCGCTCCCCCGCGTCGGCGGTTCGTGCCGCATCCCCCACTGCAAGCCTCGGGCAACTCCGTCTGCAGGAGGGACGGAGGCTCGACGACAGGGATCGAACTGGCGCCCGTGGGGCCCCCCGCACCCGGCCTCTCCCCCCCGAACTGCAGGGGGAGAGGAGAATTCAATCGCGCTTCGGACGGTGCGTCGCGAGGGGCGCGCCCCCGCCGGGCTCGCATTACTCGCCCACCTCCCCCAAAAACCCCTGGGGGAGGTTGAACTTCCATCCCGCTACGAAGGGTGTTCTGCCGTTCTCCCTCCCCCACGCAGTTTGTGGGGGAGGGCCGGGGAGGGGGGCGGCTCACCATCCCGCACCACCTTTCGAAGCGCTCCGCATCCTTCCCAAAACTCGTAAACGTATGCTCCCGATGGAGATGCCGAATTGGCGAAATCCATCGAACAGGTTGACTAAGCCGTTGATGCGGTTTAGCTTAGGTGCATACACAACATCTTTTTCCGCTCCGGCGGCCGGTCCACCCAGAGGCCCGGCCCGCAGCCTGACGCGCGGCAATCGCCGCAGACTCCGGAACCATCGCAGGACTCAGCATCCCGCGTTTGCCACAGGAGGTCGCATGGAATTCAGGTCCGCGTTCCCCATCGCCGTGCTGCTGGGTGCCGTTCTGGGCATCACGGCCGCGGGCGGTGAGCGCCGGGAGAGTGCACCTGTTTCCACCGTCGCCGCCGGCATGGTTCGCGAGGCGAACGCCGCGGTCAGCGACGCCTCGTGGGACATTCCCGTGGTGCGCAACGCCCCAGTGGAGCGCTTCATCGGCATCTTTACGGAGCGGCAGCAGGACCGCATGGCGCTGTACCTCAAGCGCAGCGGCCGCTACGAGGGGATGATCCGCGCCAAGCTGCGCGAGCGCGGCATGCCCGAAGACCTGCTGTACCTGTCGATGATCGAGTCGGGCTTCAACCCCACCGCCAAGTCCCACGCCTCCGCCGTGGGCCTCTGGCAGTTCATCGAGGACACCGGGGAGCGCTACGGCCTGCGCGTCGACGGCTATGTGGACGAGCGCAAGCACCCCGAGAAGTCCACGGACGCCGCGCTTAGCTACCTGGAAGACCTGCACGGGCAGTTTGGCTCGTGGTACCTGGCCGCCGCCGCGTACAACACCGGCGAGGGCCGCGTCGCGCGGGTGATGAAGCAAGTGACCGGGAGTCAGAAGGGTCGCGACGCCGACTTCTGGCGCATCCGCAGCCGCCTGCCGCGCGAAACGCGCGAGTACGTGCCGCTGATGGTGGCCGCCGCGCTCATCGGCAAGGAGCCGGCGAAGTACGGGCTGGGCGGCGTGCAGCGCTGGATGCCGCTGGAGCACGACGAGGTGCAGGTGCCCGCCGGTACGCGGCTGTCGGTGGTGGCCGAGGCGGTGGGCGTGAGCGAGAACGAGGTCAAGCGCCTGAACCCGCACCTGGTGCGGGCCATGACGCCTCCGGGCAAGAATGCCTACGCCGTGCGCGTTCCCCGCGGCCGCACCGAGCGCTACGCCGCCAACTTTGCGGACGTGCAGAAGCGCGCCGTCGAAAAGGCCGCGCAAGAACGCCGTGAGGAGCAGCGCCGCCTGGCGAGCGTCCGCCGCCACACCGTGCGCCGCGGCGAGAGCCTGTGGACCATCGCTCGCCGCTACGACACGACGGTCAAGAAGGTGCAGAGCGCCAACCACCTTGGCCGCCGCAACCGCATCCGCCCCGGGCAGCGCCTGGTGATCCCGTCGTGATTGCGTCACTGGATGGATAAAAGAAACCGGCCCCCGCGAGAGTCTCGCGGGGGCCGGTTCTTTTTCGTGGGATACTTTAGCTTTCGCAGCGGAGAACGCCCGGGCTGGACGCGCTGTGCACGTAACGCTGGGGATTGAATTCCGCGCCCGCCGTCTGAAAGTAGTGGCGCCAGAACTCCCGAACGCTCACGCCTTGTGCAGTCGTCGCGTCCACGCCGACGATGGAGACACATACGCCGTCGAGCTGAGGCACCAGGCCTTGCTGCTTCTGGCCGGCGATCCAGGCGCTGTCAGGCAGCCCGCCTGCCTGCTCCATGCAAACGGCCGTGGTGCACTGCAGCATGTCGGAAAGCACCACCAGAACCTTACGTCCTCCCGTGGCCTCGCGTGCCCGCTCGCCAGCGCTGTGCATGGTTGCAAACAGGTCGCTGCCGTTGATCGGTGGCGTCTTGAACAGCGACGTCACATAGAGGTCCGCAGTCTGACGCGCGAGTTCAAGCTCATCCTTCTCCCTCTGCAGCGGATGCGTTCCGCGCGGCGTTGGCATGGTGACCATCCGCGCGGTCGATGTGTCCCGAATGCCGGCCGCGTGCGTTTTCAGTAGCACCAGCCGGTCACCGTAATTCAGCTCCGCTACCAGTGCATGCAGCAGTGCCTCGTGGCTGGCCCGCTCCGTGGCGGTAAGGCTGGTGGACAGATCCACCGCAACCACGAACTGCGTGCCTGAATCGGCGACGGCCGTGTGCTTCGCGGAGCTGTCGGAATCTCCAGCCGTTCTTGAACCTTCGTCCTGACAGCCTCCACTGGCCGCCAGGATGGAAAGAGCGATCCCAATGGCCGGCCGCAGCGACTTGAGTGTGATCTTCATCGGTGTGCTAGTCGGCCGCGACGGTTTCTGGCTCGTTGATTTCCGTGGCTCGATCAAGGTCCAGATCCAAAAGGCATTCCTGAAGCCGTGCGCATTCGATGCGGTAGGCATCCAGCGCGCTTGGCCGGTCCAGTGTGAACTGGTCGGGGTCCGGCTGGGCGAACGAGACGTTCACGGGCACGCGGAACGCGGCAATGTCGGCTACGTCCAGCCCGCGCAGCCGCGCGTTCTCGATGCGGAACGTCGATACCACTCCTCGCAGCCGCTCGGCTTTGCCGTGCCAGTCCCGCAGCAACTGTACGGCAAGCAGATGCTCGATTCGCAGGATGCCGGCACGCACCTCGTCCAGCGCCTGGTGCGCCGCCGCGCGCCGGTCCCCGAATTCCACGCTCAGATCCGCGTGCTTCCGTGCTCGGTCGGCCGCACGATCGATAGCGGACCGGGGAACGACGGAAAAGCGCTTATCCTCGCGCAGGTATCCGACGAGAATAGCAGCCAGCACCAGCGCCGCGTTGAGCCCCGCGATCGCCAGGTTCATCCGGTCGATGGCGTTGGCGTAGCTGCGGCGCTCTTCACGCAAACGCACCTCCCCACGCGCGGTGGCGACGGCACGCTGCTTCTCCGCGATCCCCGACTCTCCGGACTCCCCCGCCTGCGCCGCTTGCAGATCGCGCTGAGACACGGCAAGCTCCTGCTTTGCCGTCTCCAGCCGCTCGTTGGCAGCCGGAAGCACCTGTGTCCGCGCGAGGGCGAGCATCCCGACGATCACGACTGCGCCTGCCACGGCCCCGAAGGCCGGCCATGCGGCCTGGCGGAACGCGTGTGCGTTGGCTGCGGAAGCATGGCCGAGTCGGTGCTTGTAGAGCGCCACCAGCGTCCGCAGATGCCCGCCGCAGGTATGTCCGAGAAAGAGGAGGAGCAGAACGACCACACCCGCCAGGATCGACGGCTCGGGATACACCAGGGCGCGCTTGGCCATTGTTGCGAACCCGTGCCACACGGACAGGCCGTCACTGAGCATCCGCTCTTCCCAATCGGAGAAGCCCTGGTCCAGCAGCCGGTTGGCGGGAAACAACTCCACGAACACGGGATGGTTGGCGAAGAAGTCCGCCAGCATCAGCAGAACCATCAGTGGCCAGAACCAGTGCGACTTCAGGTGCCGCTCGGCGTGGATCTCCTCGGTCGTGTGCTCCGGGCCCGCGACGCTGGATGTCTGCGCATCCGGCGTGTCGCGCACGAGGCGCAGCGCGGGGACGCGGTCGGGGAGGGGAGCTCGCGGCCCCAGGATGGCGCGGGCGCTGCTCGCGTTCGCCACGGCTCGCCGCGCCGCCGCGAGCCGCGTCCCGATCGCCTCCGTTTCCGCCGCGATGGCGCCCTGCAGCTGGCGATGCACCCGGTCCACCCACCCGGAAAGGACCTCCCGCGCACGCTGCTCCAGCAGCACTTCCATTTCCAGCGGCTCGGTGCGCGGAAGGTCGTGGCGAGGCTGGCCCTTGTCGGCGTGGGCGGCGGCCAGCTCGGTTGCCTCTTTTTCTACCGCGGCAGCCTTGTATCCGAACCACACCTCCGTCCGTTTAAGAACGTTGTGGACCGGGTCGCCGTCGATCTCGGTCAGGTCCGCGGCCGTGCCGATGGCCCAGCCGTTCTCCGCATCTACGACGAGCGTGGAGTCCGAATCGGAATTTGCCTCAACGGAGGCGAGCGCGGGATCAGGAGCGTCGGCGGACGGGCGCCGAATCTTGAAATTCGAAAGGCGCATCAGGAGGTCAGCAGGTTGAGATGGAACGGACGACGCGGTCCATGATGAACCCTACGGCGCCTCAGGCGGCGAGGATTCACGATGTTGATTGCAGCGAATCATTTGGGAGATGACAACCCGGCAGGATCAAACTTCGGCGGGGGCAGCAACACGCAGCCGCTGAGAAGGCGACAGTATACATCCAATCCATCTGTTTGTGCAAGGATCTGCAACCACGTATGTCGCAGTTGCTGCTTCGCGGCGTTGCCAGGCGCGCCGTGGAGTGTGCCCTGTTATTCTTCGTGATTGAGTCGGCCTTGTCCCCCTGTTTTCTCAGCCGCGACAGATGACCCAGCCCCGCCGCGCCATTCTGGTGTTCCTCGACGGCGTGGGGATCGGGGCGGGGGACCCGGCGTTCAACCCGTTCGCGACAGCGCACCTGCCGCGCATCCGGGCGCTGCTGGACGGCAGGCTGCCCATCGCGGAGCACCTGGACGCGGAGGGGCGCATCGTCGGCGAGGGGGCGGTGCTGGTGGCGGCGGACGCCACGCTGGGCGTCGAGGGGCTGCCGCAGAGCGGGACGGGACAGACCACGCTGCTCACCGGCCGCAACGGCGCCGCGGAGTACGGGCGCCACTTCGGGCCGTGGGTGCCCACGCCGCTGCGCCACATGCTCGCCGCCGAGAACCTGCTGCGCCGCGCCGTCGACGCCGGGCGCACGGCAACGTTCGCCAACGCCTATCCCCTCTCCGGCGCCCCCGCCGATCCGCGCATCTTTCGGCGCCCCGCGGGGCCCATGCTGGCCGCGCAGTCCGTCGGCGCGCTCACCCGCGGCGCGGTGGAGCTGGCGGACGGGCGCGCCGTGGCGTCGTCCATCACCAACGAGCGCTGGCGCGAGCACCTGGGCAGCGACGTTCCCGAGATCACGCCCGAGGAGGCCGCTCAAACCCTCGCGCGCATCGCCGCGGAGGCGGACGTGACGCTGTTCGCCCACTACGACACCGACTACACCGGCCACCGCGGCGACCTGGACGGCGCCATCGCCGCGCTGGAGAGGGTGGATGCCTTTCTCGGCGCCCTGGCGGATGCGCTGCCGCCGGGCACGCTGCTCGTCATCTCCAGCGACCATGGCAACGTGGAGGACGTGCGCGGCGGGCACACCATCAATCCCGTTCCGGTTCTGGCAATCGGCGCCGGATACGAATTTTTATTGAATGTACATTCATTAATTAATGTTACGCCGGCACTTCTCCTGGCGCTCGGCATTGACCAGGGGCTACCTCGAAGCACGGATGGCTGATAAACTCCCCGGATCAACTCACAGGCGAAATTGAAGGCAGGATGACGGAAACGGTGCTGAAGGGGATCCGGGCGGTACTCTACGACTTCGATGGGACGCTGGCGGACAGCACCGAGCTCATCATGCGGTGCTACCGCCACACCATGCATACGCACCTGGGCGACGTTCCGCCCGACGAGGTGTGGCTGAGCGGCTTCGGGATGACGCTGGAGTCGCAGATGCGCCGCTTTGGCCGCGACCCGGCCGAGGTGGAGGCGATGCTGGATACGTATCGCGAGCACCAGAACGGCATCCATGACGAGCTGCTGCGCCCGTTCCCCGATGCCGCCGAGACGGTGGCGGAGCTGGAGCGGCGCGGCTACGGGCTGGCGATCGTCACCAGCAAGCATCGCCGCGCCACTATGCGCGGGATGGAGTTGTGCGGCCTGGTGCGCCACTTCGACGTCATCGTGACGCCGGACGACGTGGCCGAGCCCAAGCCGCATCCCGAGCCCGTGCTCCTCGCGCTCCAGAAGCTGGGCGTGGCGCCGGCCGAGGCGCTGTTCATCGGCGACTCGCCGCACGACGTGGCGGCCGGCCGCGCCGCCGGCACGCGCACAGCCGCCGCGCTCTGGGGTCCCTTTCCCCGGCAGGCGCTGGAGGACGCGGGCCCGGACGCCTTTCTGCACAGCCAGCGCGACGTGCTGCATCTGCTCAACGGCGGGGGAGTCGGGATTCGAGGAGGCTGACTGACAGCCTGCCGTCGCCACGCAGCCACGCAGCCACGCAGTGGCGAATGAATTCGCGGCTGGGAAAACGCGATGTCCGCCTGCGCGGACGAGTCCCTGCCGCACCGAACGAGAGCGCACACCCGATGGCTCGGTTGAAGCCCCGCGCAGTTTGCGGGGCTTTCCCGCTTCCGTTGTGGCGGCTTGAGCCGCTCAAACGCGGCGGATGTGCGTGAATCTCCACTCCCCCCGCTTTGCCAACCTTGCCCGTGCGCGCTATCTTCCGCGCCCTTCACGCCCCCCGCGCCCGGCGCGGGGTGCGCTTTTCGTCCACCGAATCACGAGCCTTTAAGCCATGCGGATGCTGGTGCTGGGGGCGGGGCTGCAGGGTTGTGCCTGCGCCTACGACCTGCTTGCCCATACAGACCACGACGTGGTCCTGGCCGACCTGAACGTCGCCAACCTTCCCGCGTTCCTGCAGCCGTACCTGGGCGGCCGGCTCACGGCGGTCACGGTGGATGCCAACGACCGCGCCGGCGTGCGCCAGCTGATGGAGGGCGTAACGTCCACCATGAGCGCGTTCCCGTACTACTTCAACCACGGGATGACCGTGGCCGCGGTGGATGCCGGATCGCACTTCTGCGACCTGGGCGGCAACACCCAGATCGTGCAGGAGCAGAAGGCGCTGCAGGCGCGCGCGGTGGAAAAGGGCGTGAGCGTGGTCCCCGACTGCGGCCTGGCGCCGGGGATGGTGAACATCCTGGCCGAGCACGGCATCGCGCAGCTGGACCAGGTGCAGTCGGTGCGCATCAAGGTGGGCGGCCTGCCGCAGAAGCCCGAGCCGCCGCTGAACTACCAGGTGGTGTACAGCCTGGAAGGCGCGCTGGACTACTACACCACGCTCTCGTGGGTGCTGCGCGACGGCAAGCAGACGCAGGTAAAGGCGCTGTCGGAGATCGAGCACCTGGACTTTCCCGGCATCGGCACGCTGGAGGCGTTCCACACCGCGGGCGGCCTGTCGACCATGGCGCAGCGGTACGAGGGCAAGATCCCCACGATGGAGTACAAGACGCTGCGCTTTCCCGGCCACGCCGAGCTGATGGCGGTGATGCGCGACATCGGCCTGATGGGGATGGAGCCGGTGGACGTAAAGGGCGTCAAGGTCGTCCCGCGCGACGTCTTCATCTCCATCGTGGGTCCCAAGCTCAAGAAGGACTACAAGGAGAGCCCGGACCAGGTGGCGCTGCGGGTGGAGGCCGAGGGGACGGACAAGGGCGAGCATGTGCTCTACCGCTTCGACCTGCTGGACCGCTACGACGCCGACACCGGCATTACGGCGATGATGCGGACGACGGGCTTTTCGCTGGCCATCACCGGCGCCATGCAGGCCGCCGGCAAGGTGAAGTCCGGCGTGTGGACCCCCGACGAGGCCATGCCCGGCCGCGAGTACATCGCCGCCCTGGCGGAGCGCGGCGTGGTGATCCAGGAGAGCCGCGTGGTGCTGCGATAGGGCGGTACGGAGGTACGGGGTACGAGGGTACGAAAGTACGGAGGGGCCCGGCGCGATGCCGGGCCCTTTCGCGTCCAGGGCACAGTCCGTCGCTCGGTCCAACCCCAACGTACGAGACTCGACGAAACACATCGAACTGCGCCCGCGGGCGCCCCC
>DASTVC010000409.1:0-8791 GCA_035759295.1 Longimicrobium sp.
GGGCTTATGGCATTTCCAGCCCCGGGTTTCAACCCGGGGTGGGTCGCCCGGGGTGGGTCGCCCGGGGTGGGTCGCCCGGGGTGGGTCGCCCGGGGTGGGTCGCCCGGGGTGGGTCGCCCGGGGTGGGTCGCCCGGAATGGCCCCCCCGAGATCGCGCGCCGGACGCCTGCCTCGACCTCAGCGCGTGAAATCCAGCTCCACCCACCGCGCCCAGTCCGTCGGCGCGCCGCGGCGGTCGCGGTGGCTGCCGGGGTTTACCTCGGCATCGCCCGTGTCGGAGGGGAAGAGGAAGATGGAGCCGAGCAGGATCTCGCCCGCGGGGATTCCCATCCACCCGAACGCCTCGGGATCGCGCAGCGCGCCGCCCGACGACCAGTAGTTGCGGATTCCGCGCGCGGTGGCCGCCAGCAGCAGGTTCTGCACGGCCGCGCCGGCAGCGGCCACGTGCTCCATGTTCTCCTCCGTGGCCTCGAACAGCCCCGCCACCGGCCCCCTGGGCGGATTGGGGAGCCACGTGGCCTGCACCAGCGCCGTGGCCGCGGCCAGCATCCGCGGGATCTTGCTCTTGTCGCCGCGCCCCAGCAGCGTCTGCCGCAGCGCGCGGCAGCCGTCCGCATCCACCAGGTAGAAGCGCCACGGCACGATGGACGTCAGCGCCCCCGACTCCTGGTGCACCCGCGCCACCACCCGGTGGAACGGCGCCCACCCCGCCGTCGCGACCAGCGCCTCAACCGTCTCGCGCGCGCCAGCCGCCGGCAGCGCCGCGTCCGCCAGCACCTTCGCCGTCCGCCGCTCGCGGATCACGCCATCCACGATCCTCGCCCGATCTTCATCCATCCGTTTTTCATCTCCCAGGAAGTGTGCTGCGGAGATGATAGCGGACGCGGGTGCGGATTGTCCAAAGGTTCGGGAAGGATGAACGCCGGCCCCTCTCCGAAGCACCATCGCACGGGGGCCGCGGTGTGGATCGCGCGGAGCCGCCTCAACGGGCGGCGGTGGTGGAGAGGGGCAGGAGACGTTAGTTTTCGGACGCGATCGAATCGCGGCGCGGCTCTTCACGAGTCGCGCCTTTGTGTTGCGGGCAGGCGGCGTGCGCGGAACGGTTCGTGAAGAGGGCGCCCGCACGGAAGATAAGCACCGGCAATGAGATACTTCGGATGGCGATGACGGAAGATATGACGGAGACGGTGGACGCGGAGCCGCGGGTGGCCGGGACGGAGACGGCGGATGGCGGAGCGCAGGCCGAGGGCGGCGCGGTGTGGGTGGACTATCCCGCGCCGGACGACGGCGGGTTCCACACCGTCGTGGGCACCATCAAGGCGCTGGAGCAGCTGGAGAGTCCGCAGCTGGGCAACCGGCGCGACATTCTGGTCTATCTGCCGCCCTCGTACGAGCGCACGAAGCGTCGGTACCCCGTCATCTACATGCACGACGGGCAGAACCTGTTCGACCGCGCCACCAGCTTTGGCGAAGAGTGGGAGGTGGACCAGACGCTCGAGGCCGCCAGCGCCGAGGGGCTGGAGGCCATCGTGGTCGGCATCCCCAACCTGGGGAAGGAGCGGCTGAACGAATACAGCCCCTGGCACGACCGCCGCCACAAGCAGGGCGGCAGCGGCGAGGCGTACCTGGAGTTCATCGTCCACACCCTCAAGCCCCTCATCGACCGCGACTTCCGGACCATGCCGGGGCGCGAGAGCACGGGGATCGCGGGCTCGTCCATGGGCGGCCTGATCAGCCTGTACGCCTTTTTCAAGCACCCCGAGGTCTTCGGCTTCGCGGGGGTGATGAGCCCGGCGCTCTGGTTCGGCGGCGGCTCCATCTTCCCGTTCGTCAAGGAGCGGCCGTTCGTCCCCGGGCGCATCTACCTGGACGTGGGCACCAGCGAGGGGAGCGAGGAGCTGCGCGACGTGCGGCGTCTGAAGGAGATCCTCACGCAGAAGGGCTACCGCGTGGGCCGCGACCTGCTGTACGTGGTGGAGATGGGCGGCCAGCACAACGAGCGCGCCTGGGCCCGCCGCCTGCGCCGCGAGCTGCACTTCCTCCTCGGCATCCCCGAGCGGGCGAAGCCGGTGGTGCGGAGGTCGGAACCGCTGTGATGGTGTGAGGGTGTGAGGGTGTGATGGTGTGATGGTGTGATGGTGTTAGCGCGCACCGCCCGGCGCCGTCCCTGGAAAAGCCCCGTCTCTGCAGCAGAGGAGGGGCTTTTCGCATTCGTTCGATGGAACCCCTTGCACCTCACACGGTGTGAGGTTGTAGAGTTGTCTCGTGGCCACGACGGATGGAACGAAGACATAGAGGGAGCCGGATCAGATGTGGAAGATTGGGGAGCTGGCGAAGCAGACGGGGCTCAGCATCCGCATGCTGCGCTACTACGACGAAATCGGCCTGCTGCGGCCGTCTGCGCGAACCCCGTCGGGCACCGCCTGTACGGGCCCGACGACCTGGCGCGGCTGCAGCGGGTGCTTTCGCTGCGGCAGCTGGGCTTCGCGCTGGAAGAGATCGGGGAGTGCCTGCGGCGCCCGGAGTTCTCGCTCGAGCGGGTGGTAGAGCTTCACCTGGCCCGTGTGGGCGAGCAGATCGCGGCGCAGCAGCGCATCCAACGACAGCTGGAGCGGATGGCCGGGCACCTTCGCGCGGCCCAGTCCGTCTCCGTAGACGAGTTCATCCGTACCATCGAGGCGATCACCATGTCCGAGAAATACCTTACGCCCGAGCAGATCGGGGAGATCGACGGCCGCCGCGAGGCCATGAGCGAGGAGCGCCGCCAGCAGGTGATGGCGGAATGGCCGGCCCTGATCGGCGAAGTGCGCGAGCAGATGGAGCGCGGGGCCGACCCCGCCAGCGAGCCCGTGCAGGCGCTGGCCCGCCGCTGGAAGGCGCTGGTGCACGAGACCACCGGCCACGACACCGGCACGCTCAAGGCCGTGCGGACCATGTACGAGGGCGAGCCGGATCTGCAGGCGCAAACGGGCCTGGACCCACGCATGTTCGAGTACATCGGCCGCGCCTGGGCCGCGCTCCAGCCGGCCTGACGCGCAGGCGGTGACGGGGGCCCCAACACGAAAAAGCCCGCCTCTCGGCCGAGAGGCGGGCTTTTGTCGATTGTCCCGGGTGTGGCTCATACCGAATCCGTAGAAAGACTTGCGTCCAGAAGAACGCTGCCATTCTGAGGAAGGCGCCGCGCGTAACCGTCCTCACGCTCCAGGGCCTGTGTGCCGACCGAAGAATCTTTATCGGGAACGGGGTTCTTCGCGTCGAGGCCGACGTAGCCGACAGGACCCTGCGCCCATCGTAGAGATTCTTCGGTCGGCGCACAGGCGATGGTGCGAATCGGAGGGACGGAGCGCGCGCCTCTCTCAGACACCGTCCGCTTTATCAGTGCTCGATTTCCGGATTCCGAATCAGCCCCTCAACCCCGACCAGCGCGACCGGGTTCCGGCGAGGAACGCCACGCCCGTCACCAGCGAGACGAGCGAGAAGACGGCCATGCGCGGAGGCGCGCCCTTCCCCGTCGCGAGCTGGACGAGCTGCGGGAACAGCACCAGCCCGCGCACGGTGAACACCGCCCCAATCAGCACGAGCGCCACCGGCAGCAGCGGCAGCCGCCGGATGCGCCCCGCACCCGACAGCGCGTACGCGCCGAACGTCGCGAAGACCAGCACCAGCCCGACGGTCATCAGGTCGGGATACGAGTACCCCGCCGCCTTCGCCCGCCCCAGCTGCGGCGCGCCGAAATACCCGTACGCATGGGGATCCATGAAGATCATCGCCGCGTGCAGAAGCGCGATACCGAAGCACAGCGCGGCGGCGGCGGTCAGCCAGCGGGAGGGCGGGTGCATGGCGGCTCGGGTCGGATCGGACGGCGCGGCTGGATGGACCACAGTGCTTTACGGGTGCATCCGGCGCAAGCCGTCTGCGTCTGGAGGCAAACGCGAAAAAGCCCCGGCTCTGCTGCAAGGCCGGGGCTTCCGTCATCCATCCGCCATGCGATCAGGCGAAGGCCAGGGACTGCGCGTTGTGGTACTGGTTGGCGGCCTCGATGAAGTCCTCGAACAGCCGGTGCGTGCCCTCGTCGTTGTCCAGCAGCATCTCGGGGTGCCACTGCACGCCCACCAGGAACTGCCCCTCGCGCGTGCCCTCCAGCGCCTCGATCAGCCCATCCGGCGCCCACGCCGTGGCCACCAGCCCGTCGCCGATGCGCTCCACCGCCTGGTGGTGCATGGAGTTCACCATCACCTCGTCCTCGCCCAGCGCGGCGTGCAGCCGCGAGGCGGGCGCCACGCGGACCCCGTGCGCCAGGTAGTCGCGCGCCCACCCCGCGCCGGGAAAGTAGTCGTGCTTGATGGAGCCCTCGAACAGCCCGTCGCAGTCCTGGATCAGCGTGCCGCCCGCCGCCACGTTGATCACCTGCAGCCCGCGGCACACGCCGAACACCGGCTTGCCGTCCTCCAGCGCCCACCGCGCGAACTGCAGCTCCACGAAGTCGCGCGGCGGGTCGGTGCGGCCGCACAGCGCGTGGCGCTCGGCGCCGTACGACTGGGGATCCATGTCCACGCCCCCGGCGATGAACACGCCGTCCAGGCGGTCGTAGATGGCGCGCAGCGTCTCCAGGTCGTCATCCAGCAGCGGTACCATCCACGGGATCGCGCCCACGCTGGTGCAGGCGTGAAAGTACCGCTGGTTCATCACCCACGAAGCCGGAAGGTCTTCCGGAATCCGGTCGATGGACTGCAGCGTCTGGGTGGCGATGCCGATGACGGGCCGCTGGCGCATGGTGGTACAACCTGATGAGGATACGCGACTTACGTGATTCAGGACGTCGAGTCGCGGGAGGGCAAGATCGGGGCCGCACCAAGTATCGCGAATCTGTCTCCCTCCGGCAACCTTCCCGATACACCGCCGCACTACATCCGTTTCCGGAAGATGGGATCCACCTCGATCAGCGGCGCCGCTTCTCCCACTCGGCCAGCGTGAGCTTCACATCCACCCGCCGCGTGGTGGTGTCGGCCGGATCGTCGCGATTGGGCTGGTAGACCTTGGCGATGAAGGGAAGCGGCGTCCGGGCCAGCACGGACTGGATCTGCGGAAGGCAGCGGAGAAAGTTGCGCGCCTTCTCTTCGCCCGTAAGGTGGCCGCCGGCCAGGCAGAACACTGCCGCGCCGGAGGTCATGATCGCCTCCACTTCCAACCGGTCGCGGGAGATGCGGATGTCGGGGGAGATGATGGGCCAGCCGCGGCGCGCGACCTCCGGCATCCAGTCCACGTCCGCGGCGTTCTGCGCGAAGTGGTCCTGGTGCAGGTGGACGGTGATCCCTTCCGCGCGCAGAATCGCGGGAAAGATGTGCACGCCCAGGTTGCGGTCGGCGAAGAACTCCAACGCCTACGCCGCGCGCTCGAAGACCGCCGCGGCGACCACCTGCGCCTCTGAAAGGCCGTAGTCGCTCGCGAGCGCCGCGACGTCCTCCCCCGCGTCGATGCGCTGCACCAGCACCGAAGTAAGGATGCCGGAACCCGCCACGGTGGGCCGTCCGAACGAGACGCTGGGATCGATGACGACGGGGCGGCTGTCCTTTTCGCCCGGCACCACCGGATACAGGCGGATGGGGATGGCCCTGCTGTCGCGCTCCACCCGTTCCAGGTGGGCGGCCAGCAGCTCCTTGACGGCAAGCTGCCCGGACTTGCTGAGGTTGACGAGCTGCCCGAAGTGCTCGAGAAAGATGTCGCCCGCGGCCGTCTGCATCTCCTGGCTGAGCAGCAGGCGCTGGATGCCCAGCTCCCGCTCGGCATAGGCGATCGCGGGGCGCACGTGCTTCATGGGCACATCGTGGCGTGTGCGCAGCGCGCGCAGCACGTGCGCTTCGACCAGGTTGTAGAACGACAGCTTCCGCCCCGCGGCGTCCGCGGGGACGATCAGCGGCTCGAACGGGGCGCCTCCGGACTGCGCGCGGGTGGAGCGGCCGGCCACCCACGAGCGCAGCGTCGCGGGCGGAACGTCGATGAACCGCGCCGCATCCGCGATGCCGTACGCCGGCATCTCGCGCGGATCACGCCCGTTGTAGATCGTGCTGGATGCCATGAAGGCTCACTTGAATCATCGTGGGCGTCCGTTGCCCGTAAATATACCGAATCCGCGCCGACCTGCGCCAGATTCGTCTGCTCAGAAGTCGGCCGGCAGGCGGGCGGGGGCGAGCTCGTACGCGGGCGGGGCGGCGGCGGCAGAGGCGGAGTCGTGGTGCACCTGATTGACGGGGGAGCCGCCGCGCGCGCCCAGCACCATGTCGGCGTATCCATTGGCCGGGTCGCCGCCGGCGCCGCGGATGCGGGCCACGGTGCCCGGGCCGCGGTTGTACGCCGTAAGCGCCTCCTCGGCGTCGCCGTCGTACACGGCGAGCAGGTCGTTCAGGTAGCGGAAGCCCAGGCGCAGGTTGGTGTCGCGGTCCAGCAGCTGCCTGCGCGTGATGCCGGGCTGCAGGTAGTTGGCCGTCGCCGGCATCACCTGCGTGAGCCCCAGCGCGCCCGCATGGCTCTCCGCGTTCGGCTCGAACGCGCTCTCCACGCGCACCAGGCGGAACGCCAGCTCCGTCTCGATCCCCTCCGCGCGCGCCGCCCGCTCGATGGCGCTCGCCAGCTCCGTGGAGATGCCGTACCGGCGCGCGTATTCCGCGATCACCCGCTCGCGCGCCCCGGCCGCGCGGGTGGCGGCAAGGACCTGCTCCACGCGCGACCACACCCCCCGGGCCACGGCGCGCGTGGGCGGCAGCAGTGCCAGCAGCACCACCAGCGCCGCGACCGCCGCCACGCGCCCCGGCGACGGCCGGCGCATCGGCCGCATGCGCGCGCGGGCCCTGCGAGGGCTGCGGCGTTGGGCGTTCAAGCGTCTGCGCGGAGGGTTGGCCATCGGGAAAACCGGGTCGCTCAGGTGTGCGTGAATGCCTGCAAACTAAGCAGATGCGAGGCCCCACGGAACCTTTGCGTCTCCGCGGGGCGTGAAATCATCAGGATTGATGCGGGTCTTCTACCGCGACCGTCACCGTCTGGAGACCATCCTCGGGGCTCGTGGTGTAGGACTGATCACGAGCATCCGCGAGAGAGTTCCCCAGTCGGCGCCAGAGTATTGTGTGCAGGATGGTTCCGTGCGGCGCCTCTTGGGAATGATACCGAATCCTCCAGTTCGGTGTGCAGGATCGGCAAGGATTCAACGCAGAGAGCGCAGAGTTCAACCAAGAGAGCGCAGAGAGAATCCGTTCGTCAGTCCTCTGCGCTCTCTCAATTCTTCTCTGCGCTCTCTGCGTTCGATTTTCAGTGCACGCCTGCACACGGAATCCGTAGAAACGGCATGACCGATCGCGGTGCGCCGTTGTGGGGGTGCGGATTTGGGGCGCGGCGGCGAGATTGAGCGAGCGACCCGGCCGATGCGGGACGGGCTACGGTTGCGACGAGGCGGCGAAGACGCGGGGGGCCAGGCAGGTGACGGTGCGGGGGCCGGGCTCCAGGACCATGAAGTCGACCACCAGCCGCACGCCGGGGACGAGCCCCGCGTTGGCGATGGCGCACTGCAGCGCGCCAAAGCCGGGCGCCGAACCGTGAAGCTGCACGTCGCCCTGGCTCACCACCGCACGGATGCGGCCCGCGCCGATGGCGGGCTCCGCGGCAAGGCGGGCCTCCACCTCGCGGCGGATGGCTTCTTCCTGCGTCTGCCGTGTCTGCGCCTGGGCGGGCGTTTCCGCCGGCGCGCCGCCGCCGCCCAGGAGCGCGCACCCCTGGACCAGCGCCGCCGCGGCGGCGAGCATCAACATCGACCGGACCGAACTCCAACGGACTCCGCGCATCCACTCACCACGTGCGGGGAAACTTTTCGCCCGGCGGCCCCGTCAGACACGGGGACAAGGGCCTCTGGAACGGATGGATTTCGCAATCGGCAGGCCAGCCGCCGCCATCCGGCGGACTCAGCAGAGATCAATCGACATGCGAAGATACTTCGAGACCACCCGCACGCATACCTATTCGCTGCTCTTCGCCCTCCCGCTGCTGGTGCTGTACGAGGTGGGGGCGATGATGATCGCGGGGCGCGCCGGCGGCATGCGCAACGGCGCCGACGTGCTGCTGCGCACCCTGCTGGCGGCCGGCGGACTGAACGGCACGCTGGCGTTCACCGCGGCGCTGGCGGTGGGGGCGGCGGTGATCGTCGGGCTGGAGCAGAAGCGCAAGCGCGTTCCCGTCCGCGCCGCCTACTTTGGCGGAATGCTGGCGGAGAGCGCCGTGTACGCCATCGTCTTCGGCGGGGTGATCGCGGCGGCCACGCAGGTGCTGCTGGGCGGCGCGGTGCGGATGGCGGCGGACGGCGGGTCGATCACCAAGCTGCCGATGCTGGACGGCGTGGTCCTTTCGCTGGGTGCCGGGATCTACGAGGAGCTGCTCTTTCGCGTGCTGCTGACCGGCGGCCTCTTCGCCCTGCTGATCGCGATGGGCGTGCGCAAGTCGACGTCGGGGATTCTGGCGGTGGTGATCTCGGCCTTCGTTTTTTCCGCGTTCCACTACATCGGGCCGTACGCGTATCCGCTGGAGCTGAACAGCTTTACCTTCCGCTTCATTGCCGGGCTGGCGTTCAGCGCGCTGTACATGGTGCGCGGCTTTGGCGTGGCCGCGTGGACGCACGCGCTGTACGACGTGTTCCTGGTGCTGGCGGGGCAGGGGTAAGGGGGAGCGCGGAAGTGCGTGAGTGCGTGAGTGCGTGAGTGCGGGGCGCTTCGGCTGGGTCCGAGTCGGCCCCCTCCGGGCCGGCACCACCGGC
>DASTVC010000410.1:0-6466 GCA_035759295.1 Longimicrobium sp.
TCCCCCACGCAGTGTGTGGGGGAGGGCCGGGGAGGGGGGCGCCCGCTGGCCGCACCGTACCATCTACGACACTCCGGGAGCCTGTGTGACGTTTATCCCCTCTCCCGCGCAGTTTGCGGGAGAGGGCAGGCGAGGAACGAGCCGGGTGAGGGCCCGCCGGGTGAGGGCCCATGCCTGACGCCCTCGCCATCGTCGGCCCCACCGGCTCGGGCAAGACCGCGCTCTCCATCGAGGTCGCGCGGCGGATCGATGGCGAGATCATCTCGATGGATTCGCGGGCCGTGTACCGGGGGATGGACATCGGCACGGCGAAGGCGACGGAGGAGGAGCGGGGCGGGATTCCGCACTGGGGGATCGACATCGCGGAGCCGTCGGAGCGCTTCAACGCGGCGCGCTGGGCGGCGTACGCGCGCGAGAAGATCGCGGAGATCCGCGATCGCGGCCGCGTTCCCATGCTGGTGGGCGGCACCGGGTTCTTTCTGCGCGCGCTCACGCATCCCATCTTCCAGGAGCCGGAGCTGGATCCCGCCCGCCGCGCCCGCCTGCTGGAGTGGATGGAGCGGCAGACGGATGCGGAGCTGCACCGCTGGCTTTCGGCACTGGACCCCGAATCCGCCGAGCGGCTGCGCGACTGGGGCGGCCGGCAGCGGCTGATGCGCGCCCTGGAGGTGCCGCTGCTCACCGGCCGCACACTGCCGTGGTGGCACCGCCACTCTCCGGCGGCGGAGGCGCCGATGTCCGTGCTGCCGTTCGTGCTGGAGGTGCCGCGCGACCGCCTGTACGCAGGCATCGACCGCCGCGTGACGGAGATGGTGGAGGCGGGGCTGCTCGACGAGGTGCGCGGCCTCGTCGAGACGTACGGCGAGGACGCGCCGGGGCTGAACGCCCACGCGTACATCGAGCTGTTTCCGTACTTCCGCGGCGAGCGGACGCTGGACGAGGCGCTGGACCTGGCGCGGGTCAACACGCGCGCCTACACGCGCCGCCAGCTTACCTGGTTCCGCACCAAGCTCCCCGACGGCGCCGTCTGGCTGGACGCCACGCGCCCCCGCGGCGAGCTTGCGGACGAGATCGTCGCCGCGTGGAGCCGCGCGGTGGAGGGTGGCGATCCCGCGCCTGGATCGGCATGATCCCCCGTTCCTCCCTGCTCCGCGACCGTTGCCCGAACCCCACCCGAGCTCGTCGAATGAGAAATCCTGCATCCACCGCCCGTAAGGCCGTCGCGTTTCTGATCGTGTCCGTCGTTCTCGCCGGGTGCGGCGGCACGCGGGCGGACGTGGAGATCGTCGATACGAAGACGGGTGTCTCGCGCCAGCAGTATCTTGCGATGCCGGACAGCGCCCGGCTGGAGCAGGAGAAGGACCTCGCGCCGGGTGGGGAGACGCAGGGCGTGGCGGTGGAGGTGGTGCTGAAGATCGACGACTACAAGGGAAGCACGCTTCCGCTGGCGTACACGCTGCACGATGCGCGCAACGAGCTTCCCTTCATCAGCCGCAAGGTGCCCATCACGCCGGACGCGGAGACGTGGAGCAAGCGCGGCTACCTGTGGCTCCCCATCCCGTCCGCCGGCAGCTACTACGTGCAGGTCGTCCTCGGCGACTCCACCGGCCGCAAGACCGACGGCCCGCGCACGGAGGCCTTTACGGTTCAGTAGACGGACTATCGCGTGTACGGCTGGGTCAGGGTAAGACCTGGCACCGGACGGTAGTGCTTTAGATTGAACGTGCAGAGGGTGGCATTCTGTCCCACGGCTGTGGCGGCAATCACCGCGTCGATCAACCCCAGGCTGTGAGACAGGCGCAACGTGATGAGATCGGAGAGTGCGCGCGCGCAGTCGGCTTCGGTCGGCCAGATCACGGGGAGCGGCGCCACCAGCTTGCGTGCGCTCTGGAGCTCACCTGCGTTGCGCGCTGCCTGGACGAGCTCCATGACTACGAAGCCCGGCACGGCCAGCGGCTGTGTCTGGCTGCTGAACCAGGCAACCGCCGGCGGATGGCCGCGCTGCACGTCGATGAGTACGTCGGTGTCGAGCAGATACACGGCTACGAGCGCGAACGGTTCTGGTTCAGCTCGCGAAGCTCGCGCGCGAACGCGACCGGATCTTCGATGTCTCGCCGGCTGCCGATGACACCCTCCCGATTCCAGTATTCGACCAGTTCCTCACCCGTGAGCGGCGCGTCACCAGTGGATTGTGGCGTACGGCTGCTCGCGAGCACGCGAAGCGCGTACTCGGCCAACGGCAGGCCCAGGCGGGCTGCCTCCTGCGACAGTTCCTCTTCCAGCTCGATCGGTAGATTCAGCGTGATCGTCACGAGGCCGCTCCTCCACGCGTGGGGTTCGATAGCAGAAGAATACTAACATCTCAGCCGATCAATGCGCGACGGGTGCGAAACTTGTGCTCGGACGCTTGCCGGATGCCGGGCTGGGGGGCACCTTGCGGAGCCGGGCGCGCGAGAGACTCTGCACATCATTCCACTCAGTCGATTGACTCAGGATCCGATCCAGACCGCCGAGGGGCACGCTTTCCGCCGCAGGTCGCCGCTGGAGGCGATGGGGGCGGCGGTGGCGCGGCTGCTGCCGGAAAGCGGGCCGCGGCGCTGGCTGCGCGCACTCTACCACGGCGCGCTGGGGGGCGGGGGCGGCATCGCCAGCACCCTCCCTGGCGGCGAGACGGTGCGGGTGTTGCCGGAGTACCGCTTCATCGGCTGGAACCCCGTGGAGTACGACGCCTTCCGCGCCGCGTCCGCGCCGGGCGGCGTGGCGCTGGACGTGGGGGCCAACGTGGGCGCCTACGCCCTGCTCTTCGGCGCGTGGATGCGGCCCGGCGGCCGGGTGTATGCGTTCGAGCCGTCGCCGCGCGCGTTCGACGGGCTGCGGCGGCACGTGGAGATCAACGGGCTGGCGGAGGTGGTGCGGCCGGTGCGGGCGGCGGTGAGTGACGTGGAGGGGACGGCGGCGCTGGCGGGCGCGGACCAGCAGGGAACCAGCCGCCTGGCACACCCGGATGACGGGAACACGATGACGGTGGAGACGATGACGATCGACGGCTTCTGCGCGCGAGAGGGGATTACCCCCACGCTCATCAAGATCGACGTGGAGGGGTGGGAGCTGGAGGCGTTGCGCGGCGCCCGCGACACCATCGCCCGCGGCGGCGGCGGGCTGGCGCTGTTCGTGGAAATGCACCCCACCGTCTGGCGCGAGCGCGGCCTTTCCGCGGACGATGTCCGCGCGGAGCTCGACCATCAGGGCCTGCGCGCCGTCCCCCTGCGCGACGTGGCGGACCCGTGGGCGCTGGAGGGCGAGTGCCTGCGCGTGGAGCGCGCCGTATGAGCCCGCACTCCGGGCGCAACGCCACCGCGCAGGCCGGTTTTCCCAAGGGCCGCGTCGGCTGGCTGATCGGCGCCATCCTGCTGGCCATCGTCATCGCCGCCATCGTGATCGTCCGGGGACCGTGGGGGCCGCCGATCAGCAAGTTCGCCGCGGGAACGCGCACCGTGGCGCTGCTGCTGGTGGCCGCCACCCCCGTCGCCGGGCTGGCCTTCGCGTGGAAGCGGCTGCCGCGCTGGGGGCGCCGCGTGGCGCCCCTGCCGCTGGGCGTGCTGACGCTGATGCTGGCCCTGCTGGCGTTCGCGCAGGCCAAGATCTACGCCGAGCGGGTGCGGATGGCGCGCGACCCCGCCGCCCTGGCCGCCGCTTCCATGGCCCGCGGCGACACCATGTTCTGGGCGGTGGAAGACTCGCTGGGCAACCTGCTGGCGCCGCCGCTGGTGAACCGCTGCATCATCAATCGCTACGGCACCCGCATCACCCCGGGGACGGACGGGATGACGGTGAACGGCCGCCACGCGCGCTACAAGCGGCGTGCGGCGGAGCGGGCGCAGGCGCACAACCAGGTGGTGATCGACCGGCTGCGCATTCCGCCGGCGGAGGTGCAGCGGGTGGCGGACAGCTACTGTCCGGACTGACGCGGCCGGTGCGCATCCTTTTCGCCAACGACGGCATCGGCGACGCGGGCGGGGTGCAGAACTACCTGGCCGCCGTCATACCGGCGCTGGCCGCGCGTGGACACGACGTCGCGCTGCTGCACCTGGACGCGCTGCGGGTGGATGCGCCCTCGCCCGCGCCGGCGGGGGCGCCGCACTTCGGGATGGCGGCGTTGGGAGTGGATCAGGCGATCTTCGACGCGCTGGCGTGGGCGCCGGATGTCGCCTTCGTCCACAACATGCGCCCGCTGGAGGTCGATCGCCGCCTGTGCGCCGCCGTGCCGACCGTCAAGTTCATGCACGGCTACTTCGGCACCTGCGTCAGCGGGCAGAAGGCGCACCTCTTTCCCGGCCCCCAGGCGTGCGCCAAGCCGCTGGGCCCGGGCTGCATCCCCATCTACGCCACCCGCCGCTGCGGCCGCATGCGCCCGGGCTACGTGGCCGAAGGCTACCGCTGGGCCAACGAGCAGAACGGCATGTTCGGCGGATACGCATCCATCGTCACCGCCAGCCGCCACATGCGCGACGAATACGTCCGCAACGGCGCGCCCGCGGACCGCGTGCATCCCATCCCCCTCTTTCCCACCCTCGACGGCGGGCCGGCCGATCCCCCCGCCGACTTCCGCGTCCTCTTCCTGGGCCGGATGACGACGGTGAAGGGCGGCGACGTGCTGATCCGCGCCGTAGCGGAGGCCTCGAAGCGCCTGAATCGCCCGATCCCGCTGACGATGGCGGGGGACGGGCCCCAGCGCGGGGCGTGGGAGCGGCTGGCAGCGCGCCTCGGCGTGGACGCGACGTTCACCGGCTGGGTGGATGACGACGGCCGCGCCGCGCTTTTCCGCGACGCGTCGCTGCTCGCCGTGCCGAGCGTGTGGCCGGAGCCGTTCGGGCTCGTGGGACTCGAGGCTGGTGTGTTCGGCGTGCCGTCCGTCGCGTTCGACGTGGGCGGGATCGGCGACTGGCTCACGCCCGGCTTCAACGGCTGGCTGGCGCCGGGGGGTGCGCCGTCCGCGGGGAAGCTCGCGGACGCGCTGGTGCACGCGGCGCGCAACCCGGACCTGCTGGCGCGGATGCGCATCAACGCGCGCGCGATGGCGGAACGCATGTCCCTCACGCGGCACGTGGAGGCGCTGGAGCGGGTGCTGGGGTCCGCCGCCGCGCCGGCGATGGCGGGATGAGCGCGCCCGTCTGGCACCTGCTCAATGCGGACCAGGGAGGCGGCGTCGCGGGGTACAGCGAGCTGCTGGCGGCGGCCCTGGCCGATGCCGGGCGGGAAGTCCACTACTGGATTCCCGGCCCGTATTCACGGCCGCCGGCGCTCGGCATCACGAACCACGAGTTCGGCATGCCCGACGCGGCGTCTTTCCGGCAGATGGGCGACGCGCTGGACCGCTTTCCCGCGCCGCGCCGGCTGCTCGTGCAGTACGCGCCGCAGGCGTGGGGGGCGCGCGGGATGAACGTCGCCTTCTGCCGCTGGCTCCTGGCCCGCCGCCGCGCGGGGGACGACGTGCGGGTGATGTTCCACGAGCCGTTCTTTCCCTTCGGCTGGCAGCGGCCCCAGCGCAACCTGCTGGCCGCCGTCAACCGGTGGATGGCGTGGCTGCTGCTGCGCGCGTCCAGCCGCGCGTACGTCTCCATCCGCGCCTGGCAAGAGATCCTGCGCCCGCTCGCGCCGCCGGGGCTGGAGCTCACCACCCTCCCCATTCCCTCCACCATCCCCTTCATCGACGATCCGCTTAAGGTGCAGCGGCGGCGGGCGGACATCACGGAGGGCGCGGATCGCCCCGTGTTCGTTCACTTTGGCACGTACGGGGGGATGATCGCGCCGATGCTGACGGAGGCGCTCCAGGCGCTGGTCGCGCGGCGGCCGGACGCGCGCGTGGTGCTGCTGGGCATCGGCGGCACAGAGTACGCGGACCGGCTGCGGGCGGCGGACGCCCGGTTCGCGGACGTGCTGGTCGCGCCCGGGGTGCTTAACGGCGGAGACATCTCGCTGTACCTGCAGGCCGCCGACGTCGCCATCCAGCCCTATCCCGACGGCGCCGACACGCGGCGGACGACGCTCATGGCCTGCCTGGCGAACGGCGTTCCCACCGTCACCACCCGCGGCCGCTTTACGACGACGGACGTGATGCTGTCCGTCGCGGGGTATGCGACGACCGGTGAGCCGCGCAGCGTGGGCGAGATTGCCGCCGACATCCAGGCCGACCCGGATACCACCGTGCTCGCCGCGTTTCCCGACCTGCCGCTGCGGGAGGCGACGAGGGCCGCGTACCAGCGCCACTTCGCGATGGAGCACACGGTGGCGCGGCTGCTGGCGGACGAGGACGGCGGATGAGGATCCTCCTCGTGGGCGACTATCCGGCGGACCCTACGCTGGGCTCGGCCAAGGTCTACTACAAGCTGCGCGAGGAGTTCGCCGCGCTGGGCCACGACTGCGACCTGTTGATGGGGCCCGACATCGCGGAGCGGCCGACGAACTG
>DASTVC010000411.1:0-2422 GCA_035759295.1 Longimicrobium sp.
GTCTGTGAGACTTCCGCGGCGGACGACTGCGGCGGTTCCTCGATGTCCGGCGCGGCTGAAGATACGGGGGCGGCCGATTGCGATAGATCCCCGACGGCGGATGCTGGGGGAGGGCTGGGTGCGGGATCGGGGATGCGGCTCTGCGTCCTCTCCGGCGCTTTGGATGGCGGATCCGCGGGGGTGATCGAGATCGCTCCGCTGTCGTGCCAGCGCGACTCGATGATCCTCCACGTCTTGCGGGCTTCCGGCGTCAGCAGCGCTTCCACACCCTCTTGCACCTCACCTGCGACCGCCTGCAGCAACCCCGTGCTGATGAGGCGTGCGCGCACCCTCTCGTCCATCATCGCGAGCCCCACGACCATCAACCGCCCATGCAGCTCCGACGACTCCTCGAAGCGGAAGAGACGAGCGACACGGTCGATCCATCCGTCGACCGGTACGGAATCGCCGGATGTCTCGGCGATCGGCACGACTTCTCGAGCGATCCCTCCTCCGTACTCCGGGTGATTCTCCAACAGCTGGTTCAGGAGCTCGCCTGCGGAGACAGGCGCGGTTCCAAGCGATTCCAGAAGGTTGGCCACGCTCACGGAAAGCGTGTAGCGAAGAGAGGACATCTGGATGCCGGAGGGAGATGGCGGCAGGGAGAGACTCGGACGATGGAATGTTGCTCCTGTGCAGCCAGAGAAATCAAGGACGGCGCAGTGAATCGCACCCGGACTTCGCCGGTGTTAGGTTTTCGTGAACCACCCGTCCGCCGTATCCACTGTAGATGATGCGCTTTCTTGCTGTGCTGGCGGTTCTGGCCGTCGCGATCGCCTTCCCCTCCGCGGCCCAGACGGCGCGCGTGGACGTCACCGTCTATCGCGACCAGAACGTGCCGGTTGCGGGGGCGCACGTGCGGCTGGGCACGCTGGAAACCACCAGCGACAGCGCGGGCCTCGCCAGCTTTGGCACCGAAGTCGGATCGCACCGGCTGGAGGTGACGCGCGAGGGCTACCACCCCGAGGCGCGGACGGTCGCCGTGCGCGGGGACGCCGTGTTCATCGTGCGGCTGCGGCCCGTGGAGGCAGAGGTGGAGCACGACGCGGGCGAGCTGGAGGCGGTGGTGGTGACGGCCACGCGCAGCGAGCAGCGCATCGAGGACGCCCCCGTGCGCGTGGAGGTGCTGGCGCGCGAGGAGGTGGAGGAAAAGCTGATGATGACGCCCGGCGACGTGGCGATGATGCTGAACGAGACCAGCGGCCTGCGCGTGCAGACCACCTCGCCCTCGCTGGGCGGCGCCGGCGTGCGGGTGCAGGGGCTGCGCGGCCGCTACACGCAGATCCTTTCCGACGGGCTGCCGCTGTACGGCGGCCAGAGCGGCGCGCTGGGGCTGCTGCAGATCCCGCCCATGGACCTGGGGCAGGTGGAGGTGATCAAGGGCGCCGCGTCCGCGCTGTACGGCGCGTCGGCGCTGGGTGGCGTGGTGAACCTGGTCTCCCGCCGCCCCGCTGGCGACCGCGAGCTGCTGCTGAACGCCAGCACCCTGGGCGGCGGGGACGGCGTCTTCTGGTCGTCCGGCTCCCTCGGCGGGCGCTGGGGATACACGTTCCTGGGCGGCGCGCACGGGCAGAAGCGCGCGGACGTGGACGGGGACGGATGGGCCGACGTGCCCTCCTACGCGCGCGCCGTGGTGCGCCCGCGGCTGTTCTGGGACGGCGGCGAAGGGCGCTCCCTGTTCGTCACCGCCGGCGGGACGGCGGAGGACCGCAACGGCGGCGGCGAGCTTCCCGCCGGCTTCAGCCGCGCGGAGGAGCTCAGGACGCGCCGGGGCGACGCGGGGCTGGTGGGGCGGTGGCTCACGGGCGGCACGCTCCTCAACCTGCGCGCCTCGGGGATGGTGCAGCGCCACGACCACCGCTTTGGCGACGTGCGCGAGCGCGACCGCCACGACACCTGGTTCGCCGAGGCGTCGGCGGCGCGGACGGTGGGCGCGCACACGCTGGTGGCGGGCGCCGCGTGGCAGCAGGAGGCCTACCGGGGGTTCGAGCCGCGCTTCGACTACACCTTCACCATCCCCGGCCTCTTTGCGCAGGACGACTGGCGCGTGGCGGAGTGGCTGGCGCTCACCGCCAGCGGCCGCGCGGACCGGCACAGCGAATACGGCACCTTCTTCAGCCCCCGCCTCTCCGCCCTCCTTCGCCCCGCGCAAGGATGGACCGTCCGCGCCTCCGCCGGCGGCGGCTACTACGCACCCACGCCGTTCACGGAAGAGACGGAGGCGATCGGCCTTTCCGCGCTGCGCCCGCTGGAGGGCGTCAAGGCGGAGCGGGCGCGCGGCGCATCGCTGGACGTGGGCCGCGCCTTTGGTGAGGTGGAGCTGAACGCCACCGTCTTCGGCTCCGTGATCGACGACGCGCTGCAGCTGGTGCCGTTCGCGTTC
>DASTVC010000412.1:0-6054 GCA_035759295.1 Longimicrobium sp.
GGGCAAGCTGGGCTTCGACCGGCAGTTAACGCCCATGCTGCGCCTGCGCCTGACGGGGAGCGTGTACAACGCATCGTCGTCGCCCGCGGTTACGCTGTACGGCGGCGACCGCACGGGGTCGCGGTACTGGGGCGTGATGGAGGACACCACGAGCCTCAAGGCCGGCACCGCCTTCACCAACGGGCGCGTGAACCCCGGGTTCAGCAACGAGATCACGGCGATGCAGATCAACCCCTTCATCGAGCTGGGCAACCTGGAGCTGTTCGGGGTGATCGAGCGGGCGACGGGGAAGGCGGCGACGGCGGAGGATCGCCGTGAGGTGACGCAGCTGGCCGGTGACGTGGTGTACCGCTTCCTTGGCGACCGGCTGTACGTGGGTGGCCGCTGGAACCAGGTGAAGGGCGACTGGTCGGGGCAGGAGAACCTGACGGTGACGCGCAGCGCGCTCTCGGCGGGGTGGTTCGTGACGCGCAACCTGATGACCAAGGCCGAGCTGGTGCACCAGGACTACGACGGCTTCGCGGCCACGGACATCCGCAACGGAGGCCAGTTCCGCGGCATCGCGATCGAGGGCGTGATCGCCTTCTGACGGGAGATGGGCCCGGCGCCTGGGGGGGTGACCGGGTCGAGGGACGGAGCGGGGGGCCCTCGAAAGGGGCTCCCCCGTTTCGCGTTGGTGAACCCCTCTCGCACGACCCGCCACCACCACCACGGGCTAAAGCCCGCGGCTAGAGGGGCCATAAGCCCCGTCTCGGCTCGTTACACTCGCCGAACGGGGCTTCACCTGCTCGTGGAATTCCGGGCCCCCGCCACCCGCACCGAATTGTCATTTCGAAGGAGCGCCGCGTAGCACCGTCCGCCGCTCAGGACTCGGCGCGCGACTGAGAAATCTACCGTCTGCGGTGGGAGGCGGGCTCCATCGCACCGACTCCTGCGGACGCGTTGTCCGGGTGCATCGTGGCCGCGAGGGTGGCGCGGGCTGCCGCGACCGGCCTCCAGCAAGCCGACGCTAGATTCCTCGGCCCTGCAACCACCGGTGCTTGGGACGATGGGGCGCGGGCGGGCCTCGGAATGACAGACGCCGTACGCGTAAACCTGCCATTTCGAAGGAGTGCCGCACGGCACCGTCCGGCGCTCAGGACCCGGCGCGCGACTGAGAAACGCCGCTCACTCCGCTGACTCGGCGTGAGACATTTCTCTGCCGGATCCGGGATGAAAGAGAGTGCCCGGCCCCGAGAAGAAGCTCGGGGCCGGGCAGGCGAGGACTACGGGTAGGGCGACGTGCGGGAAGAAGGAGGGAAGCCGGGCCCTCAGGCGCCGGCGAGGGGAAGCGTAAAGGTGAAGGTGGCGCCCTGGCCGGGCTGGCTCTCGGCGCGCATGGTGCCGCCGTGCGCCTCGACGATGGCGCGGCTGATGGCGAGGCCCAGGCCCGCGCAGCCGCGGCACTTGCCGCTGGTCCAGAAGCGCTCGAACACGCGCGGCAGGTTCTCGGGAAGGATGCCTGCGCCGCTGTCGGTCACGGAAACCTCTACCTGGTCATCCGCGGCCCGGGCGGCGAGGGTGATGGAGCCGCCGGCGGGGGTGTGGCGCACCGCGTTGGCCACCAGGTTGGCGAACACCTGGTGCACGCGCTGCTCGTCCACCATCGCCGTCAGGGTGGAAAGGGACGAGACGGAGAGGGTGATGCCCTTCTGCTCGGCCATGGCGCGGTAGACCTCGGCGGCGCCGGTGAGCAGGGCGCCCACGCGCACCGGCTCGGGGCGGACGGAGAAGTGGCCGGCATCCACGCGCGACAGATCCACCAGATCGGCCATCAGCCGGCGCATCCGCTCGGCGGAGTCGGCGATGACGGCGACCTGGCGGCGCTCGGGAAGGAGGGCAGCGTCGCCCGGCCAGGCGCGCAGCAGGGCGCCGCTGGCGATGGAGATCACCTGCAGCGGCCCGCGCATCTCATGCGACACGGCGGCCAGCGCCTGCTCGCGGCAGCGCGCCTCGGCCGTGGCCTGCACCAGGAGGCGGGCGTTGTCGAGCGCGACGGCGGTGGCGCGGGCCACGTCCTGCGCCAGCCGCACGTCGTCCGCGTCCAGCCCGCGGACGCCGGTGGTACCCAGCGTCATCACTCCCAGCGTGCGGCCGCGGGCCCGCAGCGGCAGGCAGGCAAAGGCGCCGAAGCCGGCCGGAACCGCGTCCTCGTCCAGCACCACCGCCGCCCCCGTGCGGGCGACGCGCTCGGCCAGCGCGGGGGCGCCGTCCGGCACCCAGCCGTGGCGGCGGGCGGGGCCGTTGTGCACCACGGCCCCGGCCTCGAGCGTGCCGTCTTCGCGCAGCACGTCCATCCGGACGAAATCGGCCAGCGCGGGGACCAGCAGGCAGCCCAGCCGTGACAGCAGGTCCGATGCGCCGGCGGCCAGCGTGTCCGGCGACGCCTCCAGCAGGTCGCTCACGCCGTCCATCAGCCGCGCGCGGCGTTCCAGCGCCTCCACGCGCACCAGCGCCAGCTGCCCGGCCATCCGCAGCCGCTCACGGGAGACCGAAAGGTCTCTTCCCTCCTCCGCCGCCTGCGCGTCGAGCACGCGGCGAAGGAGCGGGTCGGCGGCCAGCTGCGTCCAGCGGGGGGTGGGGGCGGGCGCCACCTGCGGCGTGCGGTTCTGCGCCAGGAGAAGCAGCCCCAGGCGGGCCTGCAGGATCTCGGCGGCGGCGAGCGCCATGGGGGCGGCGCCGAAGGTGTCGGCGTCGTGGCGGCGCGAAGGGCGGGGGCGGCGGGTGGTGCGCATTGCGTAAGCCTCGGTCCAGCGGTCTGGGGGGACTCTTCCTGATCGCGTCCCCGGCTGCTCCCCCATCATCGGGCGGTGGTGCCGGGCTCCGGTCGCGATCCTGGACCCAAAGCTACTCGCGGGCGCTCAACGCAATCGCGCATCTACATCAACCTCTCTATCAACCAATCAACCCCCTTTCCTGCAATGAGTTAAGAAGTTGATTCCGCATCTGTTCCTCCCCCCTTCACAGGTTGATGGCTCCCGGCTCCTCAGAGGGTGATAGCACCATGCCCTCGACTGTCCTTTTGCGTGGACATGCAACGGAGTGGTGCACCCTCCTGGAATACCGTGTTACACCCGCCGCCCGAAGCATCCTTCCGCGTCCGCTCGAAACGTCCCTCACGCCGAGTATCGTCCACTACGAGTGCAACGGAGCTCGTGCTGATCCGGCTGAATACGCCGTGTCAGCCGAATCCTGCCGACTCACACGGAGGGACGGAGGTCACGGAGATGTTATCCTCTGTGTCCTCCGTGCCCTCCGTGTGAGACCCATTCTTTTGCGGGATTCGGTAGACGGGGAAGCGTGACAATCGTTCCGCTCCGAGGACCGATCGGTCTCTGACGGAACGGGATGGTGAAACGAAGCGGCCCGCCGGGAGAATCCGGCGGGCCGCGGGTGACTGCGGAGCGGGACGATGCTACTGGATGGACCTGCGCAGGCGGGGGTCGCCGCTGGACCAGAGCGTTGCGAGCGCGTTGCGCCAGCGCGTGGCCGTGGCGGTGTCGCGGCGGGCCTCGGCCAGCTGGGCGCGCAGGCGCATGGCGCGCAGCAGCCCGCCCGTCTGCTCGATGCGCGTAAGGACGCTGGGCGGCACGGCCTGCAGCCCCAGCAGCGCGCGGTCCAGCTCCTCCAGCGCCCGGGCCGTGTCGCCCAGGGCCAGGTGCAGCTCCGCCTCGGGATAGGCAAAATCCAGCGTAAGGTCGCCGGTGCGGCGGGCGCCGCGCCCCTGCGCCAGCGCCGCCAGACGCGCCCGCGCGCCAGCCGCGTCGCCGCGCGCCAGCATCTGCTGCATCTCCACCACGAAGTCGGGCATCTCCAGCGGCGCGGCCCGCACCCGCGGCAGGTTGCCGCCGAACGAGAGGCGGCGAGAGCCGTTGAACACCGCCGCGCGCACCTTTACCCGGTCGGCGGGCTCGATCCAGGCGTCCACCAGCCGCGCCAGCGCCGCCTCGGCCTCGCCCGTCTCCGGCTCCAGCCCCAGCCCCGCCAGCACCAGCGCGTCCGCCGCGGCCTGGGCGACCGGGTTGGGCACCGTCACGTACTCCCCCTGCGGGGTGTTGAACGGCGTCTCGGGCACCGCGGCCCGCCGCAGCGCGCGGGCCTGGTCCACCCGGCCGGTGAGCAGCGCCAGCGGCGCCAGCGCGTTCGCCTCGCGCGGCCCCGGGTTGCGCCACTGCTGCAGCACCGAGTCGGCCGACGCCCTGGCGCGCGCGAAGTCCTCTACCCGCAGCCACAGCCGCACCTGCACGATGGCCAGCCGCAGCCGCTGCTCGGGGTCCGTGGCCAGCGTGCGCGCGCGGGCCAGCTCGCTGAAGGCGGAGGGGTCGCCCTCCTTTACGTCGCGCAGCTGCCCCAGCGCCTCCAGCGCCAGCACCAGCGCCTCGTGGGCGTCGGCGCTCTGCGGAAAGGCGCGGGCCCACTCCAGGGTGATGCGGCGAAGCTCCTCGCGGTTGTGCTGACTGGCCGCCCGCCGGGTGATCGGCACCGTCTCGGGCCGCACCGCCGCCACCATCTCCATGGGCCAGGGGATGAAGGCCAGCGTGTCGTCCGCCAGCGAGGGGTAGGCGGCAAAGCCCCGCACCTCCGCGCCCTCGCCGTGGTAGCCGGTGCGCAGCATTCCCTCGTCCGTGCGCAGCAGGTCGTTCAGCCGCGCGAAGCCCGCGCCGCGAAAGGCCAGGTGCGAGGAAGGAATGGTGCGCAGCGCGCGGCTGTACGCCTGCACGGCGCGGTGGTAGCTGCTCTGAAAGCGCCAGCCGGAGGGGCTGGAAGGGTCCGGCACCACGATCTGGTTGTCGCGGGTGCACTCGCCAATCCCGAACCAGGCCGCGAAGTCGCTGCTGTCGCGGGCTACCAGCCGTTCGTACAGCACGCAGGCGTCGGGATAGCGCTTCTCCCCCAGCGCCACCAGCGCGCCGGCCAGCAGCCGCTCGCGGCCGGAAAGCTCGGTGCTGTCGGCCACGGCCCGCGCCGCGCTCCCGCGCCAGTCCACCCGGCTGGCGCTTCCCCCCCACGCCACCGCCTGCGCCAGCCACAGGTGGGCCGCCGCGAAGCCGGGGTCGATCTCCACCGCGTGCGCCAGCTCCGTCCCCGCGCGCTCCAGCTCCCACCGGCTCATGGCCACCCGGCCGCGCTGGTACGCCTGCCACGCCGCCAGCGAGGTGGTGCCGGTGGCCTCGCGCGCGTCGCCGGTGCGCCCCAGCAGCGCCCACGCCAGCTGGCCGAAGCGCGCCGAGATCCCGCGCAGGTCGCGCCCCACGCGGATGGTTCCCGCCTGCACCGGGTCGCCGTTGCGGGTCACGTCGTACAGCGCGCCGCGCACCAGGATGCTGTCGCCCAGCGGGGTGATCTCGCCCCACACCAGCTTGCCCGCCCCCGCCGACCGCGCGATGCGCCGCGCCTCGCGCAGGTTCTGCGGCGGGCCGCTGCGGGAGAGCAGGTCGCGGGTGCGCTGCGCGTCCACCAGCCGCAGGTCCGTCCACCGGCTGAGCGCGTCGTGCAGCAGCAGCTCCGTCTGGTCCGGCGTAACCGGCGACGCCACGCGCTGGGCGAAGGGGAGGACGATGTAGACGGACGCGTTGACCCCCGCCACGGCCCGCTGGCGCGCCGACACCAGCGCCGCCACCCCCACGGCGGCCGCCACCAGCAGCGCCAGGGCCGGAATCGCCCACCGCCGCGCGGCGGGCGCGGCGAACCACCGCGGCGTCCGGCCCGGCGCCGCGGCCTGGACGGGCTCCGGCTCCGCCGCCGCGGGAGAGGCGGGCGCGGCGGAGGGCGGCGCCTGCACCGCCGTGGCCACCGCCTGCCCGCCGGGTGCGGAGGCAAAGGTGGGCACCGGCGTGGGCTCCGCGTTGCGCGGCGCCTCGCGCAGGCGCAGCGCGAACGCCTCCACGGCGGCGTCGGGCTCCGCCTCCATCTCCGCCCGCATGAGCGCCGCGTGCGAGGTGGCGTGGCGGATGGCGGCCGCGCGCTCGCCCCCCGCCTCCAGCGCCTGCATGGTGCGCAGGGCGATGCGCGAGC
>DASTVC010000413.1:0-7718 GCA_035759295.1 Longimicrobium sp.
CTGGTGCGCAACCTGGAGGGGCCGGTGCAGTTCGGCGAGATGCCGGGGATGTTCAACCCGTTCGAGAACCCGCGCTCCGTGCGCGGCGAGCTGGCCCTGCCGCGCCTGTCCGACACGCTGCACCACATGGCCGGCGAGCGGCGGATGGTGCTGGACCGCATCATGGCCGGCGACACCGGCAGCGCCGACCCGCGGCTGCTGGACGGTGGCTACGTGTACCGCATGGTGGCGCAGCACGAGTACCAGCACAACGAGACCATCCTGCAGGCGCTGCAGTTGAAGGATGAAGACGGCGCCCGCTACCGCGCCCCGCGCGCCATCGTCCCCCCCGCGGGCCGCGCGGTGGACGCCGACGCCGACGGGATGGTCAGCTTCCCCGGCGGCAGGGTGGAGATCGGTACCGACGACCGCACCGCCGCGTACGACAACGAGCGCCCGCGCCATGCCGTGGAGCTGGCGCCCTTCCGCATCGGCGCGGCGCCGGTGACGAATTTCGAGTACGCGCAGTTCATCCACGACGGCGGATACGATACGCAGTCCCTCTGGTCGGAGGCGGGGTGGAAGCACCGCCAGGAGGCCGGCCTGGTCGCCCCGCAGTTCTGGCAGATGCGCGACGGCGACTGGTGGACGCGTTCGATGGATGCGGAGATGCCCGTCGATCCCGGCCGCCCGGTGTGCCACGTCTGCTGGTACGAGGCCCAGGCGTACTGCAACTGGGCCGGCGCCCGCCTGCCCACCGAGCAGGAGTGGGAGGCCGCCGCGTCGTGGGATCCGGCGACCGGGACCAAGCGCCTCTACCCCTGGGGCGACGAGCCGCCCACACCGCTGGACGCCAACCTGGACCAGCTCGCCTTCGCCACCGCGCAGGTGGGCGCGTACCCGCGCAACGTGTCGCCCATCGGCGCGTACGGAATGATCGGCGACGTGTGGGAGTGGACCGCGTCGGACTTCGCGCCCTGGCCCGGCTACCAGACCTTTCCGTACCCCGAGTACAGCGAGCTCTTCTTCGGCCCGGACTACAAGGTGTTGCGCGGGGGATCGTGGGCCACGCGCCCGGGCGCCATCCGCAACACCTTCCGCAACTGGGACTACCCCATCCGCCGCCAGATCTTCAGCGGCTTCCGGATCGCCCGCGATGACTGACGTCGCCGAGCGCGCCGCCCTGGCCGATCCCGCCATCCTGCGCGAGGTGGCGGAGGGCCTGTCGCGCCCGCAGAAGGAGCTTTCGCCCAAATTCTTCTACGACGAGCGCGGGTCGCGGCTCTTCGAGGAGATTACGCGTCTTCCGGAATACTACCTCACGCGGACCGAACGGTCTCTGTTGGAGCGGTGGATGCCGGAGTGGATCGGCGGATTTGCTCCGCGCGCGCTGGTGGAGCTGGGCGCCGGCAGCGCGGAAAAGACGCGCATCGTGCTCGATGCCATCGCGGCGACGGTCGAATCCGCCGTCTACGTCCCCGTCGACGTGAGCGCCGAGTTCCTGGACGAATCCGCCGCCCGCATCCGCGCCGCGTATCCGTCCATCGACGTCGTCCCCGTCGTCGCCGACATGACGGGCGACTTCGCGCTTCCCGCCGGACTGCCGCACCCCACGCTGCACGCGTTTCTGGGCAGCACCATCGGCAACTTTGCGCCGCAGCCGGCCGTGGACCTGCTGCGCCGCGTGCGGGGGCGGATGATGGAGACCGATCGGTTCCTGTTGGGTGTGGACCTGCGCAAGGATCCCTCGCGCATCGAAGCCGCGTACGATGATTCCGCCGGCGTGACCGCGGAGTTCAACCGCAACATGCTGCGCGCGTTGAACGCCATGACGGGCGCGGATTTCGACGCGGACGCCTGGGAGCACCGCGCGTTTTACAACCGCGAGGCGCACTGGATCGAGATGCACCTGGTCTCACCCCGCGACCACTCGGTCTCCATCCCCGGCGCCGGCACCTTCCGCTTCGCCGCGGGCGAGACCATCCGCACCGAGATCAGCGCCAAGCACGACCGCGCCAGCGTGGAGGCCATGTTCGCCGCCGCCGATCTCGTCATCGAACGGTGGATGACGGACGCCGACGGGCTGTACGCCATCACCCTCGCCGCGCCGCGCTGACCGCCATGCTGGGCCGCGCCGAGCTGCTCGACGACCTGCGGACGCATGCGTTCGCGCTGGGGCGCACTCCCGGCCCGCTGCGCATCGGCGCGGAGGTGGAGCTGATTCCCGTCTCCAGCGACACCGGCGCGCAGGTCCCGATCGTCTCCGAAGACGGGCTGTCGACGCTGCCGCTGCTGCGCAGCTTCGGCGCGCGGCACGGGTGGACGGAGCAGGCGTCGCCGTATGGCGTGCCGCAGTTCGGGCTTCCTGACGGCGGCATCATCAGCTACGAGCCGGGCGGGCAGATCGAGCTGAGCGCCGCCGCCTTCCCCTCCGCAACCGCGCTCGTCCGTGCGTTGCGCGGAACCGTGCTGCCGCTGATGGAGGCCGCGCGCGACGAGGGGATCCAGCTGCTGTCGGTGGGCGTGGAGCCGCGGGGTGGCATCGAGGACGTGCCGATGCAGCTGCCGGGCAGGCGATACGTGCGGCAGACGCAGTTCATGGAGACCATCGGCACCGGCGGCACGCGGATGATGCGGCAGACCGCGGCCATGCAGGTGAGCCTGGACCTGGGCGCGGAGCCGCTGGCGGCGTGGCGCGTGCTGAACGCCATGGCGCCGTACGTCACCGCCATCTTCGCCAACTCCCCCGTCTACCGCGGCGAGCCGACGGGCCATCGCAGCTACCGCGCGCGCATCTGGCGCCAGCTGGACGGCGGCCGCACCGGCTGCTTTTCCTGCGACGATCCCGTCGGCGAGTACCTGGAGTTCGCCCTCGCCGCCCCCGCCATCCTGCTGGGCGACGATGAGCGATTCCGCCCCTTCGCCGAGTGGAACGCGCACGGCTGCGCCACGCTGGACGACTGGCGCGCGCACCTGACCACGCTGTTCCCGGAGATCCGGCCCAAAGGCTTTTTCGCCGAGGTGCGGTCCGCCGACGCGGTCGCGCCGGAGTGGTACGCCGCGCCACTGGTGCTGCTGGCCGGCATCGTCCACCATCCACCCACCCTGCGCGCCGCCGCCGACCTGCTCGGCGCGCCTGACCCGGCCCTGCTGCACGCCGCCGGCCGCGACGCCCTCTCCGACCCGGGCATCGCCTCCGTCGCGCGCGACCTGGCGGAGCTGGCCCTCGCCGGCGCCGCCGCGCTCCCCGGCTTCTTCGCCGCGGAGGACCTGGACGAAGCCGGCGCCTTCTTCGCGCGCTACACCCGCCTCTCCCGCTCCCCCGCCGACGACGTGCTCGATGCCAGAGCGCACCCGCACTCCGAGCCGGTCCTGATCCCGTAGTCTCGAATCCGTAAAAAGAAGTCCTCACGCAGAGTCAGCGGAGTCAGCAGAGTAGTTTGGCACTCTGCGGACTCCGCTCTCTCTGCGTGGGGCAAATCCTTTATCACTTCCGAACGCGGATCACTCCGCGATGTAGCGCCAGGGCAAGGTGGGCGTGGGGCGGCGCCAGATGGTGAAGAAGGGGAAGGAGGACGGCGCCGACGCATCCGCGGGCGGCGTGTTGGGACGGATGTGGCCGATGGTGACGCCCAGGTCGCCGCTGGACGCCACGATCACGCGGTCCGGCGCCCACGACAGCGGGCTGGGCCCCGGCGAGCCCTCTCCAATCGCCGCGCCGATGCTGGCGGCGCCCAGGGTAAAGGCGGCGGCGCGCCCCATGTTCATCGCGTCGTCGCTTCCCCACTTCGCGAACGCCGGCCCCAGGCCGATGGTCTGCGACTCGTCGCTGAAGGCGCGCTCGGCGGCGTCCAGGCTGGCGCGGTGCGCCTCCACGGCCGCGGGATCGGCGGAGGGCGGCACCAGGCGGGCGGGGAGCGCCGGCGGCAGCATGGCGGTAGAAACCTCGCCCTCGGGGCGGCGGGAGCGCCGGTAGACGGCCACGCGCCACCCCGCCGGCTGCCGCACCCAGTACGCCAGGTACTTGGCCGGGCTCACGGTGCCGTCCGCCTGGTGCACGGTCATGTATCCAAACGTAAAGCCCTGCTGCCCGTCCGCCGAAATGCCGCCGCGCACCGGCGCCCACTCGGCGCGCGCGCCGGCGTTCGCGGGGTTCTCGCGCAGCGCCGCCGTGGCCGCCTGCGCGCTCTCGGCAAAACTTCCGTTGGGCAGCGGCATCACCACGTCCGGCGCGAACATGGCGGAGATGCCGGACACCAGGTCCGTGCGGGCGCTGGCCTCCGCGAATGCCCGGTCCGCCGCCAGCAGCCCGTCCAGCGCCGCCTGCGGATCGGCCCCGGATCCCGCGTTCGGTACGGATGCGCACGCCGATGCCGCAAGGAGCGCCACGACCGCGGCGGCCCGTGCGTGTGGATGTGTGGTCATGAGATTCGATGAGAGTCGGTCAGAAGGTGGAGTCGAACAATCAACAGAACGTCCCCACCCGCCGCCAGTCTGACGGGACGAACGCAGTCGAACGCGCGTCGAACCGCATCGAGCAAGGTGCTGGGCGCGCGATCACGTGCCGTCAGACGACGGGCCGCGTTCAGCACTACCGTTCCGCCGTACACTTCGTTAACTTGTCCGCCCACTTTGTGACGTAACAACCTATTGCTTGCCGGGTATTATGCCTCGCATCAGCGTTTTTGCGGACGAGAGCGGCAATTTCGATTTCAGCAGAAAGCAGGGTGCCTCGCGGTACTTCATCCTCACCACCATCGCCTGCCCCAGCTTTCAGGTGGGCGACGCGCTGCTGCGTCTGCGGCGCGAGATCGCGTGGGAGGGCCACGGCACCGACTCGGAGTTCCACGCAACCACCGACACGCAGGCCGTGCGCGACCGCGTGTTCGCGGTGCTGCAGGCGCACGAGTTCCGCGTTGACGCCACCATTCTGGAAAAAGCCAAGGCCAACCCTCACACGCGCTCCACCGACGACCGCTTCTACAAGCTGGCGTGGTGGCTGCACATGAAGCACGTGGCGCCGCGGGTGGTCCGCCCGCATGACGAGCTGTTCGTGGTGGGGGCGTCTCTCGGCGTAAAGAAGAAGCGCGCGGTGATGCACGACGCGGTCAAGGACGTCATCCGGCAGGTGAGCCCGACGACAAACTTTCGAACCGCTTCGTGGAACGCGTACAGCGAGCCCTGCCTTCAGGTGGCGGACTACTGCTGCTGGGCGCTGAGCAGAAAGTGGGAGAAGGGAGACGACCGCTCGTACGCGCTGATCGAGAACAAGATCAGCAGCGAGTTCGACGTCTTCCAGTCGGGAAGGACTGTGTACTATTGAGGGGGGTTGCTACAAAAGCAGTGCGGCTGACTAGCCGACCCGAAGGTTGGCAGAGCCCAGGGGCTCTTGTCGTCAGCCGCATACGAAAACGTCCTGCTTGTGTACGAAACTTACTTCACCATCCGCCCGCCGTCAAGTCCCCAAACGCCCGGAGCCGCGCTCTCGCGCCGATCCACTAACGCACTTCCGCACTCACGCACTCCCTTACGAGTTCGCCAACTCCTCGGGGCGGTAATCGTCGCCCACGGCGGAGAGCGTAAGCAGCAGGGCGCTGTCTTCCGTGGCGCGGATGTCGTGCGCCTCGCCGGGGCCAAAGAACAGCACCTGGCCGGCCGTCATCGTGTACTCCTGGCTGTTGCTGCGAAAGGTGAGCGCGCCCTGCACCACCTGCAGCGTCATGGGGCTGTCGGCCTGGTGCGTGCCGATCTCGTTGCCGCTCGCCATGGCCGTGAGCACCAGGCGAAAGCGGCCGCTCTTGGCCAGCGTGCGCCCCGCGCGGCCGCTGCGCTGGTACGGCTCCTCCGCGCGCAGCGCCGCGATCTGCTCGGCCAGGTCAAAGGCCAGCACGGGCCCCGCGAGGGGTCGGTTGATGGAGGACATTTCCGCTCCGGTCCGATCGTTGGAGGTTCATCACATCGCGCGCGCCTGCATCCTCTCACCCGGACGCACGCGCGGCAAGGGCCATCACTCAGAAGTAGGTCACGAAGCCGGCGTACCACCGCCCCGGCCCGCCGTCGCCGGGCCACACGTACTCCACCGACACCGCGTCCTCGAACAGGCTCAGCCCCACGCCGTACGAAGAGCGCACGCCGTCGGTCTCGCTGGCGCCCAGCCGCGTGAGCGAGGCGCGCGAGTCGCTGCTCACGCTGGCCCAGCCGGCGTCGCCGGAGAGCGCCAGCGCGGGGCGCAGCGGGGGAAAGAGGAAGAGGCCGGCGCGGAACAGCGGCTCCTGCCCGTACGGCGGCAGATGCAGCAGCAGCCGCGCGCGCCCCAGCACCGCCGTGCTGCCGCCGAACTCATTGCGCGCGTATCCCCGCAGCCCCTCGATGCCGCCGAAGCGGAAAAGGAACTGCGGCGGCGCCTCGCCCAGCACCGTCCCCGCGTCGCCGCGCGCGATCAGCGTTACGTACCGCGACGGGAATCGCGTCGACACCAGCGCCGTGGCGCGCGTCACCCCGAAGTCGCCGAACCCCTGGTCCGCCGAAAGCTGCGCGATCATCCCGCCCCCCACGCCGAACGCGCCGGTGCCGCGGGCGTAGCGCAGGGTGCCTTCGACCGCCGCGTGCGTCCCCGGCTCCGCGGGCGCGAGCTGCGGAAAGTCCTGCGCCTTGCCGAACAGGTAGCTCTCCGTGTTGCGGCCCACGGAATCATGCGACTCCGCGCGGGCGCCCAGGCGCGCCGTCCACGGCCCGTTGCGCCGCGTGGCGAACGCTTCCACCCCCGTGGCGTCGTAGTAGTCGCGCACGTCGTAGCCGCCCAGCGCGGCGCCCAGGGCGTATCCCAGCTCCCACTGGATCGGCGGGCGGAACGAGGTCATGTCGCGCAGCCGGCGGTATCCGCCCACGGTGGCGCCCCAGTGCGCGCCGGGCGCCACGGGATCGCCCGGATGCCAGCGGAACGAGAGCTCGCCGCGGGCGGTTGATTCCGCGAAGGCCCACCCCAGGTGCGTGTAGACATCCCAGTCGCGCCGCTCCGGGTTGGCCGGCTCGAAGCGCATCGCCAGCCCCACGAACGCGCCTTCGACGCGATTGAAGCGGAACAGGTGGTCGCCGCGCTCGTAGCGCAGGGACGCCCGCACCCCCTCCGTGCGCTCCGGCGGCCGCACCACCCCCACCAGGTCCGCGAAGTCGCCGATATCCGGCGCGGCTTCCTCCGCGGCGGGCGGAATACGATCGAAGGCGCCGTCCTCCAGCCGGCGCACGAGTCGCACGCCGGGCTCCGGGGCGTCCCATCCCGTGTTCAGCTCGAAGCCGCTGAGCGTGGTGACCGCGCGCACCGCCACCGTCCCCCCCAGCAGCGGCGAGGAGATCTGCATCTCCCGGCGCTGGCGGTGGGGGATCCAGTACTGCCCGCCCACCAGCGCGCTCTCCAGCTCGAAGAACATCCCCGTCTCCGTCACCACGAAGCGCCCGCCGCGCTCCACGAAGCCGAAGCGCGCGCGGGCGATGGCGGCGCGGTCCACATCCACCCAGAACGTCCCCGCCACCAGCCGCTGGTCGCCCGCCTCCTCCAGCTTTCCGGGCCGGGGGCGGACGGTGACGGGGAGGAGCGAAACCACGCCCTCCGCCGTGGAAACGCGCACGGGGCTGCCCGCGCGGTAGGAGTAGAAGTCGATCCCGCGGAACGCGAACGGATGCACCGCGCGGGCGATCTGCGCCCGCGCCGTGGGGCTGGCGCTGAGGGAAAAGACCGTGAT
>DASTVC010000414.1:0-6731 GCA_035759295.1 Longimicrobium sp.
GGCCCGGTGATGCGGCAGATTTCCGAAGGCCCCGTGCAGGCGTTCCCGGGCCCCGACTTCGTGACGGGGTGGGGGCTGGTCCGTGCCGCCGAGGCGGTGGAGCTGGTCGCGCGGCGGGCGCTGGCGGACGGGACCATCAGCGCCAGTTGCGACTCCGTGCCCTTCGACTTCGAGGTGGCGGCGGGGAGCCGGGTGCTGCGGGTGACGCTGGCGTGGGACGACGTGGCCGCCGACGCGGGCGGAAACCGGCTGGGGCCCCGCCTGGTGAACGACCTGGACCTGGTGCTGGTCGATCCCTCCGGAGTGCCGCATCGCCCGTGGCTTCTGGATCAGGTGGTGGTGGATGCGAGCGGAGTGCCTGTGCCCGACAGTGCGCAGCGGTGCGGCAGGCGCCCGACCGTGCGGCGGAGCGCCATCCCCGTGGCCGCCGACGTCCCGCAGCCGGACCCGCTGCAGGGCGCCATGCTGGCCGCCGTTCGCGGGCGGGACCACCTGAACAACGTGGAGCAGGTGCTGGTGGACAACCCGACGCCCGGACGCTGGCGGATGTGGGTGGTCGGCTTCGACGTGCGGTGGGGGCCCCAGCCGTTCGCCGTGGCCGGACCGACCATCATGCCGTAAACGGTGCCGGGAGCGATGGCGCGCCCGAGCCGGAACCGCCCGCGGGGAGCCTCCCCGCGGGCGGTTTTTTCGCATTCGGGCGACAGCATTCCCGAACGATCAGGATGGCGGCACGGTCGTTTCCGGAGATGAAACCATGCCGGCGCGGTGCGCGTAGCGTCCGGACATGAGCCGAACTCGCCCCCTCTCCCGATCCGCCGCGCTCCGCCTGTGGATCGACCGCGCCGGGCCCGTGGCCGCTGTCTGCCTGCTGATGATCGGCGGGGGGCTGCTGCTGACGCAGTATCCACGCATCGAGCGGCAGAACTGCGAGGCGCTCTACGCCCATGCCCGCACGGCCGCGGATTCCGTCGTCGTCGATGGCCGCTGGGCAAACGCAAAGGCGCGGATCAGCTGCGGTCGGCTGCGCCGCGAGGGAATGCTGGACGCCGGACCTGGCGGGACGGCCGGCGGATGACGCGCAACCACGCCCGCGTCCGCGGGGCGGTGTGGATCGCGCTGTTGCGGGAGCGAGGGCCGGTGATGCTGGTCATCGCCGTGCTCCTGGCGTTCGCGGCGTGGAGAGTCGTGGGGCACTGGGACGGGCGGCTGAGCCGGTGTCTGTACGCCTGCGAGCACGCCCACACCGCGTGCCGACACCGCGCGGGTGGACATGACCCCCATCAGTGCCCGCGGCAGGGTGACGTGCCGGGACGATCGGTGCGTGGCTCGCTGGATCGCTACCGGCAGTCGATCGAGACGGGCCGGGTGCCGCAGCGCGGGTAAAGGGCGCCCCTCATCGAAAAATAATTCTGTTGTGCAAACGCGCTGCACTACATATTGTGGATGACACGCCCGATTTTCGGTCCGGATCGCAACCCGTCGCGCCTTCCCCCTCCAACCCCGGCGCGGAAACACACGATGCAAAGGCGAGGTAGAAGATAGAGACCCACGCGTGGTACGCGTGTTACATGCTGCACGGCTAACTGGGACTGAAGTTTTCTAACGTTTCCAACAGGCAGGACCCAACATCCCGCGCGCGGCAGCCCGCGAGACGGCTGCGCGAGGGCGCACACGGCGAGGAACGCGATTCCCGCCGCCTCCTTTCCTACCGGGAGCCCACGTGCGAGGAAACGGAACGGGCGGCTTGCTGCAGCGCGAGCTGGAGCACCGCATCAAGACCGGAAAGTGTGTGTACTGCCGGGCCCCCGCGGCCCCGGACCGACCCCTGACCCGAGAGCACGTCATCCCCCGCGCCCGCGGGGGCCGCAGGAAAGACGCCCGCATCATTGTTCCCGCCTGCGCCAGCTGCAACCAGCGGCGCGGCTGCCAGGAAGTCGTTCTCTTCCTTCTCGCCCGCCCGCGGCGAATCCTGGCGTTCCTGGACTATCTTTCCACCCTTCCCCCCGAAACCGTTCGCCAGATCGACGTCCGCGTGTTCGCGGAGCTGTACGCCGCCGTGTGGCTGCTGGCGGAAAGCTCCGCCTGCGGCGCCACGTGGCGCGCGCAGCTGGACCGGCTGTGCGCGGGGCGGCGGCTGCACCGCAGGCGGTACGCGGCGCGGCGCATCATGACGGCGGCCGGGGTGCGCATCGAGCGGGCGCGCGAACGGGCCTCGGGGCTCAGCGGGCCCAGCTGTCCGCTCCCCGGCACGCTGCCCATGGAGGAGGGCCGCCACGCCGACACCATCGCGCGCGGCCTGGCCACGCTCATCGGCACGCTGGCGCTGGTGTGGGAGGCGCCGGCGGAGCAGGTGTTCGAGGAGCTGGAGCGCGAACGCCGCCGCGCCCACCGCACCCCCGAGATGCGGCGTCCCGATTCCGGCGCGCAGCCCTACCTGGGGCACGCGGGGGATGAGGACGATGACGCGGCCGTGGTCTCGCTGGATGGATGGAAGCGCCACGGCGGCCGGCGCCGGCGCTTCCGCGTCGATGAGCGCGGCGGCCGCGGCCGTCCGCGAGGGAGGGCGGCATAGGGGGAGGCTCAAGGATCGGGGTTCAAGTGCCCGGAAACCTGCTTCCTGGCACTTGAACCCGGGCACTGGCACTCAACGAGAGGGCGGCGCACCCGGTGCGCCGCCCTGTTTCTTCAGGGGCAGATGTACACGCACGATTCCTGTTGACAGTTGGTCTGGCAGGTTTCGCACGAGCCGTTGCACGAGGGGCCGCAGGTGTTGTAGCAGGTGTTGTAACAACTGACGCAGCTGGCGCAGCTGGGGTCGCAGGTGCCGCAGGTGTAGTTGCAGCTCAGCGCGGCGCACGTCTCGAAGGGCGAGACGCACATGTGCGAATGCGCCTCTACCGTGCCGCGTCCAGGGTCTTTGGCAACGACCGTATCGAACGACTCTACGATGAGTCGATCCAGATCCAGCTTCAGTTTGCGCATGGAGTCTCCCGGAGATGATGAAGGTTGCCGAAAGCCGCGGACCGCGACCGCGGCGGCAGCCTGCAATCTATGCTCCACGATCCAATCACCCCACGACACTCTTTGCGGATTGATTCTATCTGGCGGCGCCGCCCGCGTGCGAATGACCGTCCTCCGGAACGATCGATCCTGGGCATGAGAGGGGGGCGGCGCGCCCGGCGCCGCCCCCTCTCCATTCACCGTCCCAGGTACGGCTGGGCGTCACCCGCGTGCCGACAGCGGGCGCCCACCCGCCGTCAGGGGCAGATGTACACGCAGGACTCCTGCTGACAGTTCGTCTGGCAGGTGTCGCACGTGACGTTGCAGCTGCCGCCGCAGGAGCCGTAGCACGAGTTGCCGGTGCAGTTGCAGGTGCCGCCACAGCTGGCGTCGCAGCTGGGGGCGCCGCAGGTACCGTCGTTGCTGTTGTCGCAGCCGGGCTCGCAACTAACGGGGCAGGTGAGCCCGGCCGTGATGACAGGTGATGGAGCCAACCCCCGTACGGTTCCGCGTTGCGCGCCGTCGGCCGCATTCGTCTCGAACGATTCGACGGCCAGCTGATCCAGGTCGAGCTTCAGCTTGTTCATGGAGACCTCCGGATGAATGGTTGTCGTATGCGTGGCCAGTTCGGGCTGACCGTGCAGGGCGCAATCTACGCGAAAGGGTGCGAACTTCCTACGCCAATATTTGCGGCTGGATCTTGCCCTGGACTGAGCGCATTCTCTGCCTGACCCCAGGTATGCGGCGCTGGAACGAGTGAGGGTGCGGCGCATCCGGTGCGCCGCCCCTTTCCACACCCCGTTCGCCAGCTGTCAGGGGCAGACGTACACGCAGGACTCCTGCTGACAGTTGGTCAGGCAGGTCTGGCACGTGCCATAGCACGAAGGTCCGCAGGTGTTGCCGCAGGTGTTGTAACAGCTTACACAGCTGGCGCAGCTGGCGTTACAGGTTCCGCAGGTGTAGTCGCAGCTGCCGTTGCAGCTCTCCCAGAACGTCGGCGGAGCGAATCCCTGTACGGTGCCTGCCCGTGCGCCGTCCGACGCCTTCGTATCGAACGAATCCACCGTGAGCTGGTCTACATCGAGCTTGAGCTTGCGCATGGCGTCTCCCGGAGAACGTGGATGGTTGCCGCAGCCGAGACCGGCCTTTGCCGATTCGGTGGATACAGTTTAGGACGTAAACCACAAAGTGTCTACGGCAGTCTCTGCGAATCGATCTTGCCTGCCGCGGATGCGGACAGCTCCGGGCCTGGTGGCGGGAGCGATCCGGAACGCAAGGAAAAGCCGAGGGGGCGACGCATGAATGCGCCGCCCCCTTGTCGTCACCGCGTTGCGCTGGGATCAGCGCCCCGGGCCATAGTCGTCGCGTCCGTAGCCGCGGAACGGGCGGTCGTAGCGGCCGCCGTAGCCGGGTTCGCGCTCCCACCCCATCGGCAGGCCGCCGCCGCGCCAGGTGCGCGAGCCGCCCATGGTGTTGTACGAGCCCCGGTAGCCGCTGGGGTCCACGATGCGGCCCTCCACGTCGCCGCCGAACGGCGCGTAGTTGGTCTCCAGCCGGTTGGGCTCGGGGTACAGGTACTCGCGGTTGTAGCGCTGGGTCACCCGGTTGGGCAGCCCCGCGCTGCCGAAGTACCCCTGGTCGTATCCCCCGCGCCCGTAGGTGCGCAGGGGGATGGGCCGCCGCGCGGGCGCCGTCTGGCTGTAGCCGCGCAGGCCGTAGTCGTAGCCGCGCGGCGGGCCGCTGGCGCGGGCCATCGGGTAGTCGCGTCCGTATCCCCGGTCGTATCGCATCCATGCCTCCTTTGCTGTGCGTCCGGTGCAAGGACGGCCGTGGAGTGCAATCGACGTTCCGCTGTGGCAACTTCCGCGAACCGCTGCCGAAAGCGCGGCCCCGTCCCTGCGTTGAGTTGCCGGACAACGCGCACTCTCGCACTTTCGTACTCTCGCACTTTCGCACTTCTGTCCATGCGGCTGAACGAGCTTTCCCGCGAATACGAGGCGCGGCACTACCCCATCACCCGCCGGCTGGACCTGCAGGGTGAGGGGCCGGAGACGGCGCGGCAGCGGGCGCTGCGCTGGATCCAGTCGTTCGCGCACGAGCAGCCGGGCGCCGACCTGCTGCTGATCGTGGAGCGTGCGCGGCGCGAAGGCGGGCGAAAGGGGCCCATCCGCATCGCCGTGGAAAAGCTGCTGGAGGAGCTGAACGGCGGGCTGATCGACTGGTGGCAGCCGTTCGCGGAAGGGAGCATCGCCGTCCGCATCTCCGGCGATCCGCACCGCTACCGGCCGCCGGGGAAAAAGCCGGAAGATCCCGGCGAAGGGCGAACGGACGAGACCGCGGGCCGTGCCTGGCTGCATCCGGAAGCCGACATCCCCGAAGACCTGGTGCCGCTGGCCCGCCGCACGGCGGAGCTGCGGCGCACGCGGGAGCGGCAGGCGGTGGGGCTGATGGACGTGGTCCTGCGCGAGATCTGGATCGAGGCACAGGTGGCCGCGATGGAGGACCGCATCAGCTGGGAGGCCGCGCTGGAGGCCATCGCCCGGCGCGAGCGGGCGCGGATGCTGGAGTCGTTCGAAGAGGATTGACCCCCGCCGCGCTGGACACCCGCCCCGCCCGCACCCATTCTTCCCCTCCGTTCCGTTCGTTCCACCCCCGCCGCACGGCCGATCCCGATGAGCGATCCGCAGAATCCGCCGCCCCGCTGGAGCCAGGGACCCATTCCGCCGCCCCCGCCGCGCCCCGACCGCCCGCGCGGCGGATGCCTGCGCGTGGGGCTGATCGGCTGCGGCGTGCTGATCCTGCTGGGGATCGCGGCCGTCGTCGCGGGGGGGATCTGGTGGAAGCGCAACCGCGGCGGCATCGAGGCCGAGGCGGTGACGGCGGCGCGCGAAGGCGCGCGGTACGGCGTGAGCCACGACGAGGCGGCGTGCTTCGAGCAGGCCAAGCAGCGCGCCAGCGGCAGCATGTCGGTGGCGGGGAGCTTTGCGGTGGGCACGTACATGCGCAGCTGCCTGGAGTTCAGCCGCCAGACGCCCGCGTTCTGCGACGACGTGCCCCGGCAGACCGCGCTGCGCCGCAGCGTGGAGTGGCAGTCCGCCCGCTGCGGCGACGACGCAATCTGCCGCAACGTAGCCCAGGTGGTGCAGCAGTACTGCACCACCGGCCGCACCAAGCGCCCCGCCGCCGACACGGTAGATGTCATGAACGACACCACCCCGTTCGACCTGCCGCCCGCCGGGGGCGCCCCGGCGGCGCCGGACAGCGGCAGCTTCTAGACGGGCAGGCATCCAACCGCTCCGGTGGGCTCCGCGCAGGCCCCCGCCGGGCGAGCACCACTCGCCCACCTCCCCCGAAACTGCCGGGGGAGGTTGATGCAGGGCAGGCGGCGGTGAGCTTCGAACAGGGTGGCGCGGGATGGTGGGCCGCCCCCCTCCCCGGCCCTCCCCCGCAAACAGCGCGGGGGAGGGAGGTGCGACGCACCTTTCCGAAGCGTGATCGAATTCTCCCCTCTCCGTGAGGAACGAACGGGGAGGGGCCGGGGGAGGGGCACCGTGCGGACGCAGTTCGACGTGCGTCGAAGCGGTGCCGCCGTCGCGTGAGGGATGCGCGCCCGGAGGGCCGAGAAGGTATAGACCGGCGACATGGCTTACAGAACGGACCGGCGACATGCTTGACACGGAATCGAGAGAATCTTCGCCCCAGATGCGGGAGAGGAACGATGCCGTGGA
>DASTVC010000415.1:0-8009 GCA_035759295.1 Longimicrobium sp.
CGAGCGACAGCAGGCGGTGGGTGATGTACGAGACGCGTAGCGTTCGGCTCCTCAGCCTGCGCGCCGGTAAACCGGCGCGCCGCGCGATAGCGTCGAAGGACTTCCGGGCATCACCCACGCGACCGCCAGTGCGATCCGAGACGAACAGGGGAGCGTCTTTCTGGAAGATTCGCCCGGTGCGCACTAGGTAGGCACGGTCGCGCGGCTGTGGCAGGGCGTCGCGGCCACCGTGCTGGGGCCGTCGTCGTTCGAGGGCGGCGCGCGGACGGTGGCGCTCGGCCTGCTGATGCACCTTGGCGTGGCGTTCGCGTGGTCGGCGGTGTTCCTGGTGCTGTACGAGCGCTTCGGTGGAATCCGCCGCGTCGTCCGCTCGCCGGGCGGCGTGCTGAAGGTCGCCGCGGTGTACGGGCCGATCATCTGGCTGGTGATGTCGTTCCTGGTGATCCCCTCGCTGGTGCATCGCCCGCCGACCCTCAACTATCGCTGGTTCATCCAGCTGATCGGCCACATCCCGTTCGTCGCGCTGCCGATCGTCTACTGCATCTCCAGGGCCGCCGGCGACGCCCCGGCCAGGTCCTGAGCCGAGAGGCCGCAGAGAACTGGAACCGTTCCCTGCGGCCTCTCCGTCTCCCTCTGCGGCTCTGCGTGAACCGTTCCTCCTCTGCCTTCTCGCCCGTTCCGCTCCGCATCCCTTCCGTAAAGGTTCGAAAGTCACGCCGGCACGGGCACAGGCTCCCCGGCAGCCTCCTCCGCGGGCGCCTTCTCGGCCGCGGGCGCCTCGGGCGTGGCCGCCAGGGGGATGGAGTCGGCGGTGCGGAAGGCGGGGACGAGGGCCATGGCAACCGTCACCCCGAGGACGAACACGCCCACCACGCCCAGCAGCACCCCGATCCCCCGCGTGGGGCCCACGCCCACCAGCCCGCCGAGCGAGCCGGCCAGCGGACCGCCCTCCACCAGCAGCGGCTTGAAGAAGCGGTCCGCCAGCACGCCGGCGGTCACGTAGGCGATGGGCTCGGTGCTCCACACCAGCATCTGGATGACGGCGTAGGTGCGGCCGCGCAGCTCCGCGGGGATGCGCGGCATCCACAGCGCCATCAGGCTGCCGTTGACGACCGGAATGCCCAGCGTGATCCCGAAGATGGCGACGGCCACCAGCGGCACCGAGGGGCGCGCGCCCATCAGCATCAGGCACAGCCCCAGCAGCACCCCGTAGCCCAGGATGGCGGCGGCCTTCTTCTCCTTCGGCCCACCGGAGATGGTCATCACCAGGCTCCCCGCCAGCATGCCAAAGCCCATCGCCGAGCCCACGGCGCCCAGCGACCCCGGGCCGGCGAAGCCCAGCACCAGCGGCGCGTGCAGCACCCACACGTACCCCAGCGCCAGGTTCACCAGCCCGAAGAAGAGCAGGTGCGCCCGCAGCGCCGGCTGCGAGCCCACGTAGCGCCACCCGGCCGACGCCTCGCGCAGGATCCCCGGCTTTTCCCCGGCGGGCGCGGTGCTGCGCGGCGTGGCGGGAAAGCGCACCAGGAACAGGATGCCGACGGCCACCACGAAGGTGGCGAAGTCGATCAGCATCACCCGCTGCAGGCCGATCGTCGGAACCAGCGCGCCGCCCAGCATGGGCCCCACGATGCCGGAGACCGCGCGGCCGAAGTTCATCATCCCGCTGGCGCGGCCCAGCTGCTCGGCGGGGACCAGCTGGGTGGTGCTGGCCATCCACGCCGGGCCCTGGAAGGCGCGGCAGGTGCTGGCGACGGTGACGGCGGCCAGGATGTGCCACAGCTCCAGCCGCCCGCCCATCAGCATCACGGCCATGAACAGGGTGCTGAGCGCGGCACCGGCGTCGGCCAGGACCATGGTGCGGCGGCGGTCCCAGCGGTCGGCCAGGGCGCCGGCCACGGGGGTGGCCAGGATGCCGGGGACCACCATGCACAGCAGCACCATGGCGAACGGCGTGGCGCTGCCCGTCTTCTGGTAGATCCACACGCCCACGCCAAAGTCGGTGAGGGCCGTGCCGATCATCGATACCATCTGGCCGAACCAGACGGCGGTGAAGGTGCGCATGCCGGGGGAAAGGACCTTGGGGAGCTTCATCGTTCTCGCGGTGAAAGGGTTCGGCCGGCGGCGGACGCTCCGCCGCCGGCGCTCAGGGGTCGATGAACGTCAGGCCGGCTGCGGCTCGGCCTCGACTCCGGATTCCGCTGCGGGGCGGGGCTGGCCATCGGCGTCCAGCCCGCGGGCCACCAGCACGGCCACCTCGGCTGCGGTGCGGATGTCCCAGATGGCGCGCAGCGGCAGCTGCACGCCAAAGCGCTCGTGGAGGCGCCTGGCCAGCTGCACCGCCAGCAGCGAGTCGCCGCCCAGGTGAAAGAAGTTGTGGTAGATGCCCAAGTTGCGCAGGCCGAACAGCTCCTGGAACACCTCCACCACCCCCGCCTCGACGTCGTTGCGCGGGGCGGTGAACTCGGGGGTGAAGTGGTGGCTGCCGCGGGCCACGAACTCGTGCGTCTCAGCCGTGTGCTCGTCGCGCACGCCCAGCCAGTAGCGGCTGTGGTCCCACGGGTAGGTGGGCAGCCGCAGGCGCAGACGGCGGATCCCCTCGTACACGGCGAGCCACTTTGGCTCGATCCCCTCGTGCCACAGGGCGGCAGCGGCGCGCCAGAGCGACTCTTCCTCGCCCGCTTCGTCCCGGGCGTGGGGCAGGGAGTGGAGGACCAGCATCCGCTGCTCGCGGGCGGGGTGGCGGCGGGCCAGGGTGGCCAGGCCGCGGCCTGGGCCCACCTCCAGCAGCACACGGTCCGGCTCGGAAAGGAGCGCGCGCAGGTTGTCGTCCCAGCGCACGGTGCCGCGCAGGTGCTCGGACCAGTAGCGCGGGTCCGTGGCCTGCGCGTCGGTGATCCACGTGCCGCTCAGGTTGCTCAGGAAGGGCACCTCCGGCGCGCGCAGGGCCACGCCGCGCACGGCCTCTTCGAAGCGCGCGACGATGGGGTCCATCATCCGCGAATGGAAGGCGTGCGAGGTGTGCAGGCGCTGGTGGTGGATGCCCCGCTCCTCCATCCGCGCCGCGAACCCCTCCACCGCCTCCGCCGCGCCGCCGACGACGGTGAGCTCCGGTCCGTTGACGGTGCAGACGTCCAGCTCCGCCGGAAGGATCGACCGCACCTCCGCTTCCGCGAGGGAGACGGAGAGCATGGACCCGGCGGGCATCTCCTGCATCAGCGCGCCGCGGGCGGCCACGAGACGAAGCGCGTCGTCCAGCGACATCACCCCCGCCAGGCACGCGGCCACGTACTCGCCGATGCTGTGGCCCGCGAAGCCTTCGGGCTCCACGCCCCACTGCATCCACAGCTTCGCCAGCGCGTACTCCACGGCGAAGAGCGCGGGCTGGGTGAGCGACGTCTGCCGCAGCCGCGCGGCGGCATCCTCCGTCTCCTCGGACGGATGCAGGACGTCGCGCAGGTCCACCCCCAGGTGCGGGCGCAGGATGTCGGCGCAGCGGTCCAGCTCCGCGCGGAATACGGGCTCGTGCGCGTAGAGCTCGCGCCCCATCCCCACGAACTGGGCACCCTGGCCCGGGAAGAGGTAGATGACGGGCGTCATGCGGTACGGATCGACGTCCGTGCGCACGCGGACGGGGTCGTTGGTGCGCAGTGCCTCGATGGCCTCCGCGGCGGTGCGGCAGAGGACGCTGCGGCGCTGGTTCTGCGGGCGGCGGCCGATCTGCAGGGTGTAGGCTGCGTCGGCCAGGCTGGCGTCGCGGTTCTCCTCCAGCCAGCGGATGAGATTCTGGGTCTGCCGCTCCAGCGCGCCGGGGGTGCGGGCGGAAAGGACGAGCAGGCTCCACGGCCGGCCGGGCGCGGAGGGCTCGCGCGGCGGCGCCTCCTGCAGCACGGCGTGCGCGTTGGTGCCGCCGATGCCGAACGAGCTCACCCCCGCACGCCGCGGCCCGCCGTCCGGCACCGTCCACTCGCGCAGCCGGTCGGCGATGCGGAAGGGGCTGCCCTCGATGCCGAGCTTCGGGTTCGGCGCCTTGAAGTGCAGGGTGGGGGGGATCTGCCCGTGCCGCAGCGCCTGCACGGTCTTGATGAGCCCCGTCACCCCCGCGGCGGCGTCCAGGTGGCCGACGTTGCTCTTCACCGCGCCCACGGCGCACCACCCCTCGCCCTCCGCGCTGGCGAAGGCTTCCTTGAGGGCGGTGATCTCGATCGGGTCGCCCAGCGGGGTGCCGGTGCCGTGCGCTTCCACGTAGGTGATGGTGTCGGGGGATACGCCCGCCACGGCCTGCGCCTCGGTGATCACCTCCGCCTGGCCGCTGACGCCGGGGGCCAGGTAGCTGGCCTTGTGCTCGCCGTCGTTGTTGACGGCCGTCGCCAGGATCACGGCCAGCACGTTGTCGCCGTCCTCCAGCGCGCGGTCCAGCTTCTTCAGGACCACGACGCCCACGCCCTCGCCCTCCACCGTGCCGCCGGCGCTGGCGTCGAACGGGCGGCAGTGCCCGTCGGGGCTGGCGATGTGCCCGGGGCTGTGCAGGTAGCCGCGGCGGCTGGGCACGCCGATGGAGACGCCGCCGGAAAGCGCCATGTCGCACTCGCCGTTCAGCAGCGCCTGCACGGCCACGTGCACGGCGACCAGCGAGGTGCTGCACGCCGTCTGGATGTTCATGCTGGGCCCGCGCAGCCGCATGCGGTACGACACGTGGGTGGTCAGGTAGTCGTTCTCCGTCAGCGTGCCCACCAGCCAGCTGTCCTCGCCCTCGAACAGCGAGCCGTCGCGCACCCGGTGGTGGATGTAGTACGAGGGGCGCGTGGCGCCGGCGTACACGCCCACGGAGCCGGGGTACGCCGCCGTGTCGTAGCCCGCGGACTCCAGCGCCTCCCAGCACGTCTCGATGAAGAAGCGGTGCTGCGGGTCCATCAGCTCCGCGTCGTGCGCGCGGTAGTTGAAGAACGAGGCGTCGAAGCGGTCGGTGCCCTCTACCACGCCGCGGGCGCGGACGTAGTTGGGGCGCGCCAGCAGCTCGTCGCTCACGCCTTCGGTGCGCAGCTCGTCTTCGGTGAAGTGGGTGATTCCCTCCACGCCGTCACGCAGGTTGCGCCAGAAGGCGTCCACGTCGGGCGATCCGGGAAAGCGTCCCGCCATGCCGATGACGGCGACGGCGGTGGGCGGGAACTCCGGTGGATTCGGACTGCTCATCTGCACGACCAGGGAATGGGGAACAGGGAATGGCCCGCGGGTTCAGCGGCGTCCGCGGTGGGTGCCTACGGAGGCGCGGCGGAGGCCGGCGCGGTCGGTGCCGCGCTGCTGGGAGACGGTGACGGCGGGGGCCTCGTCCGGCCTCTCCGTCACGAAGGCGGCCTGCGCGGCCACGGTGGTGTGGCGGAACAGGTCCACCAGCACCATCTCGCGCGGGAACGCCTCGCGGATGCGCACGAACAGCCGAGCCACCAGCAGCGAGTGCCCGCCGATCTCGAAGAAGTTGTCCTCCACCCCCACCCGTTCCACCCCCAGCACCTCCGCCCAGAACCCGGCGATGGTCTTCTGCGCGGGGGTCGTGGGGGGAACGTAGTCGCGCTCGGGGGCGCGCTCGGGCGCGGGGAGGGCGCGGCGGTCCACCTTGCCGCTGGCGGTGAGGGGAAGCCGGTCCAGCGTCACGAAGGCGCCGGGGACCATGTAGTCCGGCAGGGTGGCGCCCAGGTGGGCGCGCAGCTCGCCGACGGAGGGCGCCGCGACGCCTTCCGCGGCCGCCACGTACGCCACCAGCCGCGCGTCGCCGAGGCCGTCCGCGCGCACCACCACCACCGCCTCGCGCAGGGCGGGGTGCGCCAGCAGCGCCGTCTCGATCTCCCCCGGCTCGATGCGTAAGCCGCGCAGCTTCACCTGGTGGTCCACCCGCCCCGCGCACTCGATGGCGCCGTCCGGGCGCAGGCGGGCCCGGTCGCCGGTGCGGTACAGGCGTGCCCCCCGCGTGGCGGAGAAGGGGTCGGGGACGAAGCGCTCCGCCGTGAGCCCCGGGCGGCGCAGGTATCCCCGTCCCACCTGCACCCCGCCGATGTACAGCTCGCCGGTGACGGCGGGCGGCACGGGCTGCAGCGCGTCGTCCAGCACGTGCAGCCGCGTGTTGGCCACCGCCCGGCCGATCGGCACCGGGCGCGCGGGGTCGTCGCTGCGGCAGGGCCAGAAGGAGACGTCGATGGCCGCCTCGGTGGGCCCGTACAGGTTGTGCAGCCCGACCGTGGCGGGAAGCCGGGCCAGGCACCGCTCCGCCAGCTCGCGCGGAAGCGCCTCGCCGCTGCTGAAGACGCGGCGCAGCGCCGTCAGCCGATCCAGCCCCGGCTGCTCCAGGAACGCGGCGAGCATGGAAGGGACGAAGTGCACCCAGGTGACCGCCTGCGCCTGCATCACCTCGCGCAGGTACCCGGGGTCGCGGTGCCCTTCCGGCCGGGCCACCACCAGCCGCGCGCCCACCACCAGGGGAAGGAAGAACTCCTGCACGGAGACGTCGAACGAGAACGGTGTCTTCTGCAGGAACACGTCGTCCGCCCCGATGCCGTACTCCCGCCGCATCCAGTGCAGCCGGTTCACCACCCCGCGGTGCGCGTTCATGGCGCCCTTGGGGCGGCCGGTGCTGCCGGAGGTGTAGATGACGTACATCAGTCCGTCGAGATCCGCCTCCCCGTCCAGGTCCTCCGGAGATTCACCGTCCAGCGGCTCGCGGTCCACCCACAGCACCGGCGCGTCGCCGCCCGCCGCGTGCGCGAGGTCCGACGAGGAGACGACCAGCGACACGCCGGCATCCTGGCGCAGGTACGCCAGCCGTCCGGGGGGATCGGCGGGGTCCAGCGGGACGTACGCGCCCCCGGCCTTGACCACGGCCAGCAGGGCGGCCACCAGCTCCGGGGAGCGGTGCAGGCACACCCCCACCCGCCGCTCCGGCCCCACGCCCAGCGCGCGCAGCCGCCGGGCGAGGCGGTTGGCGCGGGCGTTCAGCTCCGCGTACGAAAGCACGGTCTCGCCGGAGACCACGGCGACGGCGTCGGGTGTGCGGGCGGCCTGCGCCTCGAACAGGCGGTGCGCGGGGAGCGCCGGCACCTCCAGCGGCGGGCCGGCGGCCTCCGCCACCAGGCGGGCCCGCTCGTCGTCCGACAGCAGCGGCAGGCGCGAGAGGCGGGTGTCCGGATCCGCCGCGGCGGCGCCCAGCAGGGTGAGCAGGTGGCCCGCCACCCGCTCCATCGTCGCCGCGTCCCAGAGGTCGGTGGGGTACCGCAGCACGGCGTCCAGCCCCCGCTCGTCCTCTTCCATGTACAGCGCCAGGTATCCCTCCCCCGCGCCCACCTCCGCGCCCACGGTCTCCGCGCGCAGGCCGGGGAGCTCCGGGCCGGCGCCGGACGCGTTCTGCAGCGTGATCATCGCCTGGAAGACGGGGGGATGGCTCAGGCTGCGCTCCACCTTCAGCTCGTCCACCAGCTGGTCGAAGGGCACCTCCTGGTGCGCGTACGCCTCCACCGTCGTCCGCCGCACGCGGCCCAGCAGCGCGTGGAAGGACGGGTCGCCGGAGAGGTCCATCCGCAGCGCCAGCGTCTGCACGAAGAAGCCGATCAGCGGCTCCGTCTGCGGATGGGTGCGCCCGGCCACCGGCGTGCCGACCACCAGGTCGTCCTCCCCGCTCCAGCGGTGCAGCAGCGCGGCCCAGGCGGCGGCCACGGCCATGAAGGGGGTGCCCCCCTGCGCGCGGGCCAGCGCGGAGAGCCGCTCGTGCAGGGGACGCGGGATGCGGAAGCGGTGCGAGGCCGCGCCCGTCCCCTGCATCGCCGGGCGAGGGCGGTCGGTGGGCAGGTCCAGCAGCACCGGCGCGCCGGCCAGCCGGGCGCGCCAGTACTCCACCTGCCGGGCGTGCTCCTCCCCCGCCAGCCGCGCGCGCTGCCACGCCGCGTAGTCCGCGTACTGGATGGCGAGCGGCGGCAGCGGCGAGGGCTCGCCGCGCGTGAAGGCGCCGTACAGCGCCGCCAGTT
>DASTVC010000416.1:0-7628 GCA_035759295.1 Longimicrobium sp.
GCGTCGGCGATGCGCCAGAACTGCGTGGGGTCGCCCAGGGTGCGGGCGGTGAGCTGGTCCAGCCGCTCGCCGGGGTTCACCTCCGCCAGCGCCAGCAGAGGCATTCCCGCCCCCTGCGGGCAGAAGCGCCGCGTGAGGTAGGGCACGGGCGCCCCGCCGCCCCCGGGGTCGTACGACCGGGTGGGAAGGGAGCAGTAGCGGCTGGTGGGCGGGAACGCCCGCGCGGCCGCGTCGTCGGCGGGGCTGGGACGGGGGATCTGCGGCGGAAACGGCAGCGACATGGTGCACCTGCGATGGATGGGTGGACGGCGCTCAGACGGGCGACGACGAAAGCTGCGCGGCCAGGCTTTCCTTGTTCTGCTGGTAGACCATGTACGGGTCGTAGCCGGGGTTGCCGGTGGACAGGTCGCTGTAGCTCAGCACGCGCATCTCCAGCGCGACCACGGCGCGGATGGGGGTGAGATAGTTGTCGAACGCCTGCTCGGTGATGCCGTACGACTGGAACGACACGGGCACCACCCGTTGCGGACCCCACACGAACAGGGTGAGCGGCGCGGGGACGGGCGCCACCTCCAGCGTGCCGGACGAGAGAAGCGAGGCGCCGTGGCGGACGGTGGCGCTGGGGGGATAGACCAGCACCTCCAGCGCGGAGAGGAGCGGGTACACGCCCAGCGACGCAGTGGCGGCGTCGGCCACGCCGGACGCGTCCACGTAGTCCAGCTCCACCTCAACGCTGATGGTCTCGACCGGCGCCCCCGAGAAGCGCACCATCTGGGAGCGCTCGTTCTGCTGCCCGCCCACCAGCTGCGGCTGCAGCGTGCGCCGCAGCGTCTCGGGGTTGTACTGAAAGGGGATGCTGGTGCGCGCGCCGCCATCGGCGACGGTGACCAGCGCGCCCTTCTGCAGGTTGGAAGTGTGCGTCATGTGTATGTCGTTCACAGTGGTACGGCACCGGGAGCGGCGGCTCCACCTCGGGAGCGTAGTGGACGCGTACGTTGGCGAAGCGTGTCGTACCGGTTGGAGAGCCCGTCTGCCCGGGTACCACCCACGATCACACCCGGAGCAGGTCAGCGCTTCTTCTTGACGGCCTCGTTGATGAGCTCGTTGGTTTTGTGCGCACTGCGCACCACGCGATCTTCCCGTTCTTCCTCCGTGGTGATTCGCCCCTCCTTCGCATCCTTCGCCTGGTGGAACTTCTCCCAGTTCTCACGCCCGCCAACGCCGTACATCGCGTCGTCGCGGTGCTGCAGCAGCCACTCGGCGTTCGGGTAAAGGCTGCGGACCAGGTTCGCCGCGTGCGTTCGTCCTCTGAACAGCGTATGCGCCTTTTCGGTCTTCGAGATGTCGCCCGACTCCTCGACGTACTCCTCGGTCCTGTCGTGAAGCTTGCCGTAGATTTCGCGGTGCTCCCTGCTCTCGGGGGTGTGCTCACCGAGTTCCGCGACCACACCGTTGAGGTGCGCCGACTGCTCCTCCTGGGTCACCGGTTCGCGGGCTTTCCTGAGTTCCTCGTCCGATCGCTGCTTGCCGTAGGAGTAGAGGTTGTGCATGCGGAGCATCTCCCAGTCGACGAGCGCCTGTACCTTCGAATTGTGACTCGTCACGACCGGCGTGTGCCTGGTGAGGTTTTTGAAGTGCGTGTCCAGATGGTTCTTGATGCCGGAGATCACCGCCGACTTGGGCTGCGCAGCCCTGCCGTACCGCGGCACCGGGGCGGACTTCGACGAGGAAAGCACCTTCGGCACCACCTTCGGCACCACTTTCGCCGCCCCGGTCAGCAACTCCTTCCACCCAATGCGCTGGATCACCGGCCCGGCGCCCGCCGCCCGCGCCTGGATGCCGCCCGCGGCGGGTGCGCCGCCATCCCCGGTCGGCTGCAGACTGGAGGGTCTTACCGCCACCGCGCGGGCACCCGCGACGTCGGCCTCGCGCTCCAGAGCCGGGTCCGCGTTCACCGGCACGGCGCCGCCGGGGTGCGGCACACGGCCGGCGCGCTGCTGGACGACGTGGGCGAGCTCGTGCCCCAGGATGCGCTGGCCGGCGGGCGTGTGGGGCTGGTACTGCCCGGGCGCAAAGTGCAGGTGGCTGCCGCGCGCATAGGCCAGCGCGCCGATGGACTCCGCCTCGCCGCCGCCGTGGTGGATGCGCACGTTTCCGAAGTCGTGGCCGAACGCGGCCTCCATCCTGGCGCGCACGGGGCCGGGGAGCGGCGCGCCGCCAGACGGCGGACGCAGCACGCCGGGATGCACGGCGGCCTCACCGAAGCCGCGCTCCGCGCCCGCGGACTTGCGCTGCACCACTTCCGGCTCGAAGCCGCGCTGCCTGGCCGGGCCGGGCTCGGCCTTCTTGCCGCACGCGCAGGGCTGGATGGGGGCGGCTGTCGTCTTCATCATGATCCGCCTTCCGTTTTCGCGTTCCCGTCTCTGGACGCCGTTCCGCCGCCCATCGCACCGTAGACCGCCCGCGCCACCTGCGCAGCCACCATGTGCGGCGGGGCGCCGGGCGCCGCGCGCAGGCCGGGGAGCGCGGGCACGCGCCCGCCGTTCGCCAGGTGCGCGGGCACGCCGCCCTCCGCCACCAGCCGCTGCAGCTCGCGCTGCACCAGCGGGCCCAGCGCCTTTGCGTGCGCCGGCGGCATCCCGTGCACCACCAGCCGGTCCAGGTTCAGCCGCATCGGCCGCTCGCTCATCCCCAGTGCTCCCGTCATGGCGTGGATCAGGCCCTCCGCACTTTCGCACTTTCGCACTTTCGCACTTTCGCACTTTCGCACTTTCGCACTTTCGCACTCCCGCACTCACGCACTCACGCACTTCATCACCCCCATCCCCCCACCTCCGCCGTGGTCAGCGGCTTCTCGAGCTTAGCGTACTCGGCGCGGGCGGCGCGGAGCAGGTGCGACATGCGGACGGGCTCGTCCGCATCCGCGGCGAAGAAGGCGGCGTTCAGGGCCACGTTGCGGATGATGCCGCCAGACACATTCAGCTTCGCGAGTTCGTCGAAATTCAGACCTTCCGTCGGAGTGTCCGCCGGGAAGACGCGCCGCCAGATCTCCGCCCGCTGCCGCGCGTCCGGAAAGGGGAACGGGACGATGAAGCGGATGCGGCGCAGGAACGCCGTGTCCAGCGCACCCTTGAAGTTGGTGGTCAGCAGCGCCAGCCCGGGATACGCCTCCATGCGCTGCAGCAGGTAGCTCACCTCCACGTTGGCGTGCCGGTCGTGGCTGTCGCTGACCTCCGTGCGCTTCCCGAACACCGCGTCCGCCTCGTCGAAGAGCAGGATGCAGCCGCCTTCCTCGGCGGCGTCGAACACGCGGCGCAGGTTCTTTTCCGTCTCGCCGATGTACTTGCTCACCAGCCCCGCCAGGTCCACCCGGTACAGGTCCAGCCGCAGCTCCCGGGCAATGACCTCCGCCGCCAGCGTCTTTCCCGTGCCGCTGTCGCCCGAGAAGAGCGCGGTGATCCCCAGCCCGCGGCTTCCCCGCCCCGCGAAGCCCCACGCGTCGTGTACGCGGGGGCGGTTGCGCACCTGGGCGGCCAGGTCCTGCAGCACCTGGCGCTGGGCCGCGGGGAGCACCAGGTCGTCCCACCCCGCGGCGGACTCGATGCGCTGCGCCAGGTCGCCCAGCCCCGTGCGCGCCTGCATGCGGCAGGTGTCCCAGAGCGCGGCCTCCAGCGCGTCGGCGCGCACGCCCGCGGCGCCCTCGGCCTCCAGCCGTCCCAGTGCCCCGGCGCAGGCGGCGCGGATGGCGGGCGGGCCCAGGTTGAACTGGTGCACCAGCGGCTCCAGCCGCCCCCGCAGCCGCGCCCCGTCGCTCCCCAGCGCCTCGCGCCACAGCTCGCGCCGCTCGGCCGCCCCGGGCCGCTCCACCTCGAAGGTGAGCACCGGGCGGTGGACGGAGCGGCGGGGCTCGCGGGCCGACACCAGCACGGGGCCGCGCAGCCGCTGCACCAGCCGGTGGACGGCGTCCGCCTGCCCCGGCTCGCCGTCGTCGTCACCGCGATCCACCAGCAGCGCGGCGGGCCGCAGCGCCGCCTCGCGCTCCCAGCCGCGCGCCAGCGTCTCCAGCTCCGCGGCCCCGGTGGGGAGCGCGGTGGAGGCCACCACGTCCAGCGCCAGCCCCAGCAGCGTGCAGGCGGCCGCCGCCACGTCGCGGCGGGTGGCGGGCTCGGGGCCGGTGAGCTGCACGGCCGGCAGCGCTTCGCCCCCGGCGGCGGCGTGGCTCCAGGTGCCGGCGATGCGGCCGGCCAGCGCGCGGTGCGACGGCGCCAGCTCGCGGGGCGGCGGCGCCTCTTCCACCACCCCCGCCAGCCGCTCGTCGCGGGACTCCACGCCGGCCAGAAAGTGCAGCACCCGCTCGTCGATGCGCAGCGGGCTGGCGGTGAGCGCCGTTCCCGGCCCCACCTCCACCAGCCGCCAGCGCCGCAGCGGCGCGTCGGGAGAAAGGGCGGCCCAGAGCGGGTCCGGGAGCGCCGCCAGCGCCAGGGAGAAGGTGAACCAGGGCCGCGACGGGTCGCCCGACGCCCGCGCGCACAGGGCGGGAAAGCCGCCGGACAGCTCCATGCCGGCGCACGCCATCACCACCCCGCGCTCGAACGGCGACAGTCCAAAGGTCTCGCACAGCACCTCCAGCGCGGGCGGGCGCTCGAATCCCCACTCCTCCGCCTTCGCATCCCCGCGCCGGTGCGCCGGTGTGACGGACCGCCCGGACGCGGCTGGGGCGTCCTCCCCCTCCGCCCCGCCGTGCTCCTGGACATGCCGCTCCAGCGCGCTCTCCACCTCGTGGAGGGCGGCCAGCAGCCACGCCTGGTTGGCGGCCTCCCAGCTGCGCGCCGTCATGGCACCTTCACGGCCGGCGACACGTACCGCTCCGTGCCGTCCTTCTGCCGGGCGGTGGCCAGCGGGCTCTCTGCCCCGTTCACCCGCACCCGCACCAGGTACCGTCCGGGGACCACACCGGGGACGGGCACGGTGACGGACGTCACGCGCCGCGGGGGGCGGTTCGGCGCGGCGGACGGCGGCGCGTCGAACGCGTACCCGGACGGGGGCGCGCCCGCCACGCCGGGCGTGGGGGTGAGAAGAAGCGTCAGGGCGGCGGTGCTCCAGACGGGCGGATCCAGCGTGAGCATCAGCGCGGCGGGCGCCCCGTCCCTGGCCTTGCGGACGCGGACGCCGGTGATGGAGGGCAGCAGGACGAGATCCGCCGGCGGCGAGGCGGCGCCCCCCGCCTTCACCACCAGCGGGAGCGGCCCAGCCTGCAGCCGCGAGTCGGTGAGCGCCACCGTCACCCGCGTGTCGCTCACGTCGCCCGCCGCGGGGGTAAGCACCACGTCGCCGATGACGACAGTCGTCCCCCCTCCGCCCAGCCCGGTTCCGGTGATCACCACGCGGCTCCCCGCGACCACCGGGCTCCCCGGCACTTCCGGATCCACGCGCCGCACCACCGGGCCGTGCGCGGGACGGGGGCCCGGGCCTATGCGGGGGCTGATGCTGCGCACCGGCAGCGCCGCCGCCGCGGGCGGGCCGTCGATGAGCACCACGGAGCACTGGTACGACATGGAGAGCGCGTACGGCACCTGGAACATCACCGACCACAGCTTGGAGAGCTCCTCCAGCGTCAGGGCGTGCGGCGACAGGTGGATGGACTCCGTCTGGGCGGCCAGGTCGGAGTCGTTCAGAAACCCGCCGGGCGCGGCCTCGATGGCGCGCAGCACGTCGTGCCGCGTGAGGCGCGCGTGCAGGTGCAGGGTTGCGGCGGTGAGCCCCAGGAGCTGCTGGGCCACCAGCTGCTCGTCGCGGCCGTAGAAGGTGACGATGTAGTACAGGTCCAGCGCCGTGCGCGGCTGGCTGGCCAGGGTGCCGTCGGCGCCCCGCATGGGGAGGTCCGCGTTGCGCAGCGAGGGGTTGGGCGAGACCTGGTACAGGTACACGTTCACCCGCGCGGCCGCGTCCTTTCCGGCGCGGTCCGGACGGTCGGTGGTCACCTCGGCGCCGGCGACCGCGGGGGTGATGGCGTCGCGGATGACCTGCGCGATGGTTTCGGTGGTGGTGGCGACCGCCAGGTAGTTGCTCATCCGCGCCGCCCCCCCTGGCGAAGGTACCGTTCCAGCGTGAGCTGCGGCCCGCGGCGCGCACGCACGCCCGCCGCCGTCTCCGGGGCCGCCGCGCGCACGTCGATCCGGCCGACGTCGATGCGCAGCGGCGGCTCCGGCGCGGCCTCCGCCCCGCGCCGCCGGCCTCCGCCCTGCGCCGGCGCCACGGCGGAGGCTGCGGGCATCACCGCCACCCCGCCCGGTGCCGCGGCGCCCTGCCCCGCCCCGCCGCTCCGGCCCGACGGTGCATCCGTGCGTTCCGTCGCCGCCACGCGCGGCTTCTGCGCGGCTGGCGCCGTGTCCGTGCGGGCGGCCGTCCCGCCGGCGGCGGAGAGCCGCGCCGGGCGCACCGCGGCGGCCCGGCCGGGAGCGGCGGACGCGACCGGCGGCGGCGGGGCCGGGGACGCGGTGGATACGGGGACCGGGGATACGGCGGGCACGCGGGGCGGATCGGCCGGGCGCGGCGGAGCCACGGCGGAGCGGGCGCGCGACCCGTCCCCACCCGGCGAGGCCGGCGCCTGCGTGACGACCGGCTGCGTGGGGACGACAGGCGCCGCCCGCCGCGGAGAATCCGCTGCCGGCACGCTGGTCGCGCCCCCGCCCGCCGGGTTCGGCGCGGGATGCGGAGTTCCACCTCCGCGTTGCGGATGCGGGCCCGCCGCCGTGACCCGTGCGTCAGTCTCGCCCGGGGCCGGCGCAACCGCCACCCGCCGTTGCGCGCCACTGACCGCCCGCATCCGTGGCGCATCGCCCGGCGCGGCGGCGGATGCACCGGCACCCGTTTCGGCCGATGCGGCGCCCGGCGTCACCGGTCGTCCCTGCCCGCCTTCGGACGCCACTGGCGCATGATTCCGTGGCGGAGCTGCCTGCCCGGCCGCGGGCGCGGCGGCGCGCGTATGCTCCCCTGGCGGAACCGTCCGCCGCGGGACGGGTGGATGGCCCGCGCCGGGCGCCGCCGCGGGCGCGCGGTCGGCGTGCGCGGGGGCCGTGGGAGCTGGAACGATCCCGGATTCGCGGGCGGCGGGTTCGACGCGTTCCGGGCGAAGGGCCGCGGAAGCGGGAGCCGCCGCCTGGGTGTGCAGGGGCAGCACGGGGGCCGCTTCGGCCGGACTTCGTGGCTGGGCCGCACGGCCGGTTGGTGGAGAAGAGGCCGGCTCCGCCGCCGTCGCCGCCGGTGACGGTCCGGCCCGGGCCGTCGCGGATGCACGTCGTTCCGGAAAGGCCGGATCATCCACCGGGTGGCCCCCGCCGTCCGCACTCGCCGATGCACCGGCGTGCCCCTGCCGCACCGCTCCCGGGCCCGCACCCGCGGCTGTCGGGTGCGGCGGAGCCACCGGAACGCCGCCCGGGGCCGGCGCAACCGGCTCCCGGCGGAGTTCGCGCCGAGCCGCGACAGTGCCGGCAGGCGCCTGCGCCGAAGTGGTCCCCCCGGCGGCCCCGGCGACGGTACCCACGACGCCGGAATGCCGCACCGGCTGCCGCGCCCCTGGACGCGCATCTCGCGCTTCTACGTCGCCTGCGGCTGCGACGGCGCGCGCG